>CAZKCX010000155.1:0-11786 GCA_964550865.1 uncultured Planctomycetales bacterium | reverse complement strand
ATCGACATCCTGACCGAGCCGAACGACGAGTTCGACACGGCCAAGCAGTGCGCCTCGGTGCTGCGACAGACCGGCAGGAAGTGGATGCTCAGCGAGCTGTACGGGTGCACGGGGTGGCAGTTCAACTTCGAGAGCCACAAGGCCGTCGGCGATTGGCAGGCCGCCCTGGGGGTGAACCTCCGCTGCCAGCACCTGGCGTTCTACACGATGGAGGGCGAGGCGAAGCGCGACTATCCGGCCTCGATCTTCTATCAGTCGCCCTGGTGGCCGTACTATCGCGAGGTGGAGGACTACTTCGCCCGCGTCAACGCCGTGATGACGCAGGGCAGGCCCGTGCGCGAGGTCCTCGTGGTCCACCCGATCGAGAGCACATGGGTGCGGAGTCGCGTGGGCTATCGCGAGGCCAGGGACGTTCGCAAGCTCGACACCAATCTCGAGAAGCTCCGAAACTGGCTGCTCGACGCCCAGATCGACTTCGACTACGGCGACGAGGAGATGCTTGGCCGGCTGGGCAAGGTCGTCCGCAGCCAGAACGCCCCGCCCAGGTTTCGCGTCGGCAAGGCGGCCTATCGCGTCGTCGTCCTACCGCCCATGCTCACCATTCGCTCGAGCACGATCGACTTGCTGCGGGACTTCCAGGCGGAGGGCGGAGCCGTCGTCTTCTGCGGGCCGCCCCCGAAGTACGTGGACGCCCTCAAGGACCCCTCGGCCACGAAGCTCGCCAAGGAAGCCGTTCGCGCAAGCTTCAACGGGAAGTCCCTCATCGAGGCCGTCGAGCCGCCGGGACGCGTCTTGAGCGTCACCGACGGGCAGGATAAGAGGCTGCCGCCGGTGATCTATATGCTGCGCGAGGATCGAAACGCCAGGTACCTCTTCGGGGCTACAACCCGGTGCACATCCGCATCGCCGGCGGGACGGCCGAGGAGTGGGATGCGACGACGGGCGAACGTTTCCGCGCCGAGACGATCCACCACGGCGAGGAGATCACGATCGTCACCTCGTTGCCGGCCGTCGGGAGCCGCCTGTTCGTGATCCGTGATGCTCCGAAGGACGATCTCTCGCTCCGTCGAGGCTACATGGAGGTGGCCCGGCATACCCTCGGCGGGAAATGGTCATATCACCTGGACGAGCCGAACGTGCTGGTGCTGGACAAGGCCCAGTACCGGATCGGCAACGGCCACTGGCACGGCCCGTCGGAGATTCTCAAGGTCGACCAGGCGGTTCGCGACGCGTTGAAGATGCCTCGCCGCGGTGGGCAGATGGTTCAGCCCTGGGCCCGCGAGCCCGAGGCCAAGCGGTCCACACCGGTCTGCTTGCGCTTCGTGGTGCAGGTCGAGACCTTGCCGACCGGCCCACTCTGGCTGGCCGTCGAGACGCCGCAGCGGTTCCGGATCGCCTTGAACGGCCAGCCCGTCTCCTCCGACGCCGACGAGGGGTGGTGGACCGACAAGGCCGTCCGCAAGCTACCGATCGATCCCGCCCTGTTGAACGTCGGCGTGAACGAGATCGAGCTGGCCGTCGATTTCGTCGAGTCCGATAACCTGGAGGCGTCGTTCCTGCTCGGCTCGTTCGGCGTGAAGCTCGATCAGAAGCGTGAGCGAGCGCGCATGGTCTCGCTTCCCGCCAAGCTGCGGCCGGCGAACTGGTGCAAACAGGGCCTGCCGTTTTATGCGGGGTCGGTTACGTTCCGGCGACAGGCAAAGGTGACCCGTCAGCCGGACGAGCGCGTCTTCATCATGCTGCCCAAATGGGACGGCGCCGCGGCTCGCATCCTGGTCGACGGCAAGCCCGCCGGCTTTGTCAAATGGCAGCCCTACGAGCTGGACATCACCGACGCCGTCGAGGGCGAGACCGTGGACCTGTGCGTTGAGGTGATCGGGCATCGTCGCAACGCCTTCGGGCCGCTGCACCATGCCCCCCCGAAGCCCCCGTGGACCGGGCCGATGAGCTTCATCACCGAGGACGCCCTCTGGCAGGAGGCGTACGATATCGTCCCCGTCGGGCTGCTCACCGCTCCGCTCTTGAGCATTCGACAGTAGGGCGCGCGGAACCCCAGCAGACGGAGGGGCGAGAGATTCCATGTCGCCACGAGAGCGCGTCCTGACCGCGTTGGATCATCGCGAGGCCGATCGGATTCCCATCGACTACTGGGCGGCGGAGGCCGTGACCGGACGTCTCGTCGCCGAGCGAGGGCTGGCGGACAAGGACTCCCTGCTGCAGGCGCTCGGTGTCGATCTCCGCTATCACCTGGGGCCCCGCTACGTCGGGCGGGAGCTGCGCACCTTCGAGGACGGGAGCGTCGAGGACCACTGGGGCGTTCCGCGGGCGTGGATGACCGTCGACGGGAGTCGTCGAGACGGCCGGCCATGGTCGTGGCGGTACAAGCACGTGGCCCGGCCTGCCCTCGCCGAGATGACGCGCGTCGAGGAGATCGAGGCCTATCCGCATTGGCCCTCAACGGAGATGTTCGACTATTCGGGGATTCGGTCGGAGTGCATCGCGTTGCGGGAGGCGGGCTTCGCGGTGGTGATCGGCGCGGATCGCCTCGATCGGGCCGCCCAGCTCAAGCCGGCGATGTACCTCCGCGGGGCCGAGCAGTTCCTCGTCGATCTGATGACGGAGCCAGAAATCGGCGAGTGCATCCTGGAGCACGTTGTCGGCTTCTACCTTGCCCACTACGAACGGATCTTCCGGGCCGCGGAAGGCGTAGCGGACATCTTCTTCATGGGCGACGACATGGGCACGCAGGCGAGCCTGTGGGTCTCGCCGGAGATGTACCGTCGATTCTTCAAGGCGAACTTCGCGCGGTACAACACGCTGGCCCACCGGTACGGCCTGCGGACCATGTACCACTCCTGCGGGAACGTCACGGCGCTCGTGCCGGACTTCGTCGAGGCCGGGCTCGACGTGCTCCAGTCGCTGCAACCGCAGGCGGGCATGGATCTGGCCGTGCTCAAACGCGAGTACGGCCGCGATCTCTGCTTCCAGGGCGGCATCGACATCCAGGGGGTGCTGCCTCATGGTACGCCGGAGGACCTCCGCGCGCATGTGGCCGACCGCGCGCGGCTCATGGGTCCGGGCGGGGGATACATCTTCGGCACGGCCCACAACATCTTGCCGGATGTCCCGAGCGAAAACGTCTGGGCCTTGTTCGAGGCCTACCAGGAGTACGGACGCTACGCCTGACGCGTCAGGAAGTCGAACCCGCGCCGGCCGCAGCATACGCAATCCTCCCTTCGCTGTTCGCGGCCCGCCGGCATCGAGTCGAACACCCACCTCCAGACGTCCACGGAAAGCAGCGAGCGCGAAACGGCCTCCTCCTGGCCCGGTCAGGATCTTGATCGCCTCGACGGCCTGCATCGCGGCGATGACCGCGACGGCCGGGCCGAGCACGCCCACGCGGTCTGCGATGTCCACGTCGCTGTCTTCGGGCGGATCGGGGAAGAGGCACCGGAAGCACGGCCCCCGCCCGGGGAGGATCGGCAGGACGGTCCCGTAGTCGGCGACCACGCCTCCGTACACCCATGGGGTACCTTGCTTGACGGCGGCGTCGTTGATGACGTACCGCGCGAGCAGGTTGTCCGTCCCGTCCAGGATGACGTCGACGCCGTCGACGAGGCGTTCGATGTTGCTTCCGTCGGCGAGGGTGTTCTCGATTTCGAAGGTTGCCGCGCTGTTGAGCCGCTCCAGGTGTGCCTTTGCGGCTTCGACCTTGGGCCTTCCGCGGAGGGCATCTTGCTCTTCGTAGAGGAATTGGCGGTGGAGGTTTCCGACGTGCGGGATGTCGCAGTCCACGAGGCGCAGGTGGCCGAGGCCGGCACGAACGAGGAGCTCGGCCTGCATTCCGCCCATCGCCCCGCACCCGATCAGCACGGCACGAGCGGCGAGAATCCTCTGCTGGGCCTCGTCGCTGAGATTCTCGTAGGCGATCTGCCGCGCATAACGCTCCGGCGGGTGCAAGTGGCTGGATTGGGTGGGTTTGTTCGACATAGAGGGCGCCCGGGTCAAGGATCGGACCGGGACGTCAATTCTCCTCTCGGCCCAGCTCGGCCAGGAATCCCTCTTCGGGCGCTTCGGGCGGCTCAGATGGACCAGGCGTTGGCGGCGGTGCGACTTCGGCGGGCGTGGCCTCTCGGGGGGTGCCTGTTCCGCTTGGGGCGTCTTCCGTGCGTGGAGGCCTTGCCCCGGGGGGTGTGTTCACCGGGGTAGCCGTGTCCGCTCGACTCACTAGTTGCGCGATGTGAAGATAGCTCTGTACGTCCCGATACGTGGCGTGACCCGCGAACGCCGCCCCCAGGAGCAGCGCGAACGCATCGTAGTAGAAGCCATGGGAAGCCCAGACGACCCCCACCACCGCCAGCACAACGGCCAGCCCACCGCTTACGACGGCGTTGGCCAGGAAGCAGACGTGATGGCCGATGTACGCCAGGCCGATGCACAGGCCGAAGCCGATCACGCCGCCCCGCAGAGACCAGACCATGAACCGATCCAGTGTGCTTCCGCCGGCCAGATGGTCGTAGTAGTAGAACCCGGCGAAGGCGCAGAGCGCCAACCCGATGCAGAGCCCGAAGACCTCGCCCCGCGCCTGCTTGCGAATGATGTCTTGGATGTCGCCCGGTTGCGTCATGATCGAGGTCTCATTCGCTCCGCGAGGGCAAGGCGACTCCGCGCGGGGCGTGTGCCCTACCCGCCCCCGACGGGTTGGACGATAACGAGCGTGTCGCCCGGCGCGACGGCCGTGCCGACCTCCGCCGGCGGCTGTCTGTTGTTCACGAAGATTGTGATGCCACGCTTGAACCGGCCGTTGGGCTTGAGCAAGGTATCGCGGAGGGCTTCGTGCCGCGTGCAGAACGCCTCGATGGCCTCGCCGACGGTGGCGGCCTCGACCTCGACTCGGTTGGCGCCGTTGACGAATCGTCGCATCGGTGCGGGGAGTTGGATGGCCACGCTCATGCCGGGTATCCCTCGGCCACTCGGCTCGCCCTTCGGTGCGGTGAGGACACCAGCCAGTGCTGCATTTCAGAAGTATCGCGACTACGTGCCCGAGCCGCCGGATTCATCCGGCGCGGCCGCGCGGCATGAATGCCGCGGCTCGGGCAGCGACAGTGTAGTGTGCGGTCCTGTCCATAGTCGCACGATTTGTGAAACACGGTACTAGGCTACACCATGCGCGAGCCTCCGAGCAAGCGCGGGGCGGCGCTGTCGATCAGATCGGCGCCCCGGTAGAATGTCGGCTTGCGAGAAGGTGCCCTGAGACGAGAGGAACACACCGTGAGCGTAGTTCAAACGATCGATGCCACGACCGTCGAAGGCCTTGAGAGATTCGAGCGATTGCGGGCTTCGCTTTCGTTGACCGACCTGCTGATCGGGCGATCGTCGGAGCTCGAATCCGTGCAGCAGGTCATCAAGGCCGTACGCGAGCGAGGCGATGCGGCCCTGGTCGAGTTGACCGAGCGATTCGACGGCGTGACGCTCACGCCGGACAGGCTCCGCGTGCCCGAGGAGGAGATGATCCGCGCCCGCGACGGACTCGATACGGCGTTGCTCGACTCGATCCGTCGCGCGATCGCGAACGTCCGGGCCTTCCAGGAGCACATCCTCATCAAGGGCGGCGAGCCGTTGGAGCGAGACGGCGCGCGTCTCCAGATCCGGTTTCGACCGCTGCGGAGGGCGGCCGTCTGCGTCCCGGGGGCGTCGGCGCCACTGCCGTCGACGGCGATTCACACGATCGTGCCGGCGCAGGTCGCGGGGGTCGCGGAGGTGGCGATGTTCGCGCCACCGCGCTTCGGGGGGACCATCCACCCGGTTACGCTCGCGGTGGCGGCCGAGTTGGGGGTGGGCGAGGTCTATCGGCTCGGCACGGCCCAGGGGGTCGCGGCGCTCGCGCTGGGGACGGAGACGATCCGGCCGGTGCAGAAGATCGTCGGGCCGGGCAGCGTCTACTCGCAGCTTGCCAAGAAGCAGCTCTTCGGCCTGATCGACATCGAGAGCTTCGCCGGTCCGAGCGAGATCGTGATCATCGCGGACGGTTCGGCCAACCCGGAGTACGTCGCGGCGGATTTGCTCGGGCAGGCCGAGCACGCGCCGGGCAAGGCCGTACTGCTCACGCCGGACCGCGACCTGGCCGTCAAGGTCGAAGGCGCATTGGGCCGACAGCTTGCCGATCTCTCTCGCGGCGACGAGGCGGGCGAATGCCTCAAGCAGTATGGGGGGATCGTGCTCGTGCGTGACTTGGATCAGGCGGTCGAACTCACCGAGCGATTCGCGCCGGAGCACCTGACGATTGAAACGACCGATCCCGAGCCGTTGGCCGAGCGGATCGACTCGGCCGGGGCGATCTTCCTGGGACACCTCAGCCCGGAGGCCATGGGGGATTATGTGGCCGGCCCGAGTCACGTCCTACCGACCGGCGGGAGCGCGCGGTTCTTCAGCGGGCTGAGCTGTCTGGATTTCCTACGACGGACCAGCCTCATTCGCTACGGCGAGGAGGCGTTGCGCGCCGATGCCGACGCGGCCATTAGACTCGCCGAGGCCGAAGGGCTGGACGCGCACGCAAACTCCGTGCGGGTTCGTTTCCCTCGTGCCTGACGGTCGGCTCTACGGATCTTCCCGGTAGGAGGCGGTGCAGTTGGGGGCTTCGGTGAGCCTCACTTCCCGCAGCAGGTCCGGCGCGCTCACCGTATCCCGGAGCGATTCGAAGATGACGCGCGCGACGTTCTCCGCCGAGGGATTCACGCGGGCGAAGCAGGGGAGGTCATTCAGGTGCCGGTCGCGAAACGCGGCCACGGCGTCGTCGAGACGGCGCTCGACCTCGACGAAGTCGATCAGGACGTCGATCTCGTCGAGCTCCGCTCCGGCGAAGACAGCGCGAACCTTCCAGACATGGCCGTGCATGGATTCGAGACGGCCGTCAACCATGCGGAGCTGGTGCGAGGCGGGGAACTCCGCTTCGACGGCGACCTGATAGGTACCCATACGTGTTTCCCATGGGGCTCGAACGTCGCATAGCATTGTAATCGGCCTATGGGAAGGGTCAACCTGTTGCCCTGCAACGCTCATTGAACCCTATTCGGGCGTCTTGACAGAGGGCGTCGCGTGGGGAGCTCACCAAAAAACAAGGCGGGCCGCCGCATGGGCGACCCGCCGCAAACTCCCCCTCCCTGCGAATACAGGCTTAGTTGATGAGCATCACGGGACGCTTGCCACCCAGCGTCGCGAAGATGTTCTTGAGCTGGAGGCTGTAGTCCTCGATCGACCCTTCCGCGTGGAAGTGCACGCCGCGGCCGATCTCGGCGATGTCTTCCATCAAGGAGCCGTCCGAGTTGCTACCGACGCTGACGGTGTAGATCCGGATGCCGAGGGCGGCCGCCTGTCGGGCCATCTCCCGGGCGTACTCCCTCGCCGAGAGCGAATCGTCGTCCGTGATGTTGGCCTGGCCGTCCGTGAGCAGGATCATGACCTTCGTGGCGGCTTCACGATGACGGCCCCGAGACGTCAACTCTTCCTTGCCGCTTCGAATGCCTGATCCGATGTTGGTCATCGGCGAGTAGTGAGCGGCCTGTCGGTTGTAGATCGTCGAGGTGATCAAGGAGTAGTCGCTCGTCAGGTCCACCTCATGGCGGGCCTCGGTCGCATAGATCTCCAGGGCGACCCAGTCGTCCGTGTCCAGCTCCTCACCGATGATCCGCATCATCTCCCCCGTCGCCTGTCGGACCGCGTGCATCGGCTGGTGCGGCGTGTAGACCAGGTCCGGGCAGTCCTCGTTCGTGCGGCGCTTTTCGAGCAGGTAGTTGACGTAGCTCTTGATGCCGAATCGGTACCGCAGCTGCGAGTCGGCATAGTACATCCTGGTGGAGGAACTCTTGACGTAATCGAACCAGCTCTTCCATGCGTCGTCCGTGTCCTCCCAGGACCTGGGGTACGGGCAATCCTCGACCCACGTCAGCTCGCTGTTCCAGCCGACCCAGCCATTGCCGTTGCCGGGCTCGAGACCCTCGGCTTCCCACTTCGCGGGCGTGCCGAACTCGTCCGGCCCCTTGCCGCTTCGCCACTCGGCCAAGCCCAGGGCGACGGCTACGCGGGCGTGCCAGCCCGTGCTCTCGCCGTCGTAGGTGTCGCTCATGATGGCGTCGATCTCGTCCTCGTTGTAGTTCCGGGCACGCAGCATGTTCTCGATGTCCGCGTTGCTCCAGTCGTTGTACCGAGGCAGATGCACAAGACCGTCGTCCGTAGTCGGGTCGTAGCTGTCGTCGACCGTCTGCGTGCCGAAGCCGGCCTGCTCCATCCACTCTCCCCACGCGGGACCAACCATCGGGCCGGAGTAATCCGGATCGCCGTCGTCCATCCCGCCCGGCAGGGCTTCCCAGACCTCGTACATGTTGATCTCGGTCCGGTGCATGTGCATGAATCGGCTGTCGTAGTTGTGCGAACCGGAGAGGTCGGCCACGATCGCGATATCGCGCGGCACGAGGATGGCCGTGGCTTCCGCCCACATGCCCTTCTCGCTCTTGCCGAAGATGTTCGCGAAGAACAGCCCGATGGCACCGTTCGGAGAGTCACCGGTGAAGCGGACGCGGACCCGCACGGCGTCCTTGATGCCCGAGTCGGGCAAGAACTGGTAGTTGTTCGTCTGGTAGTCGAGCAACGCCTGACCGAAGACGACGTCCTGCTCCGTGTCGAGCAACGGCGTTTGGTTGCCGATCTTGTTCTTGCCGACGTACTCCACCGCCCTCTGGCGTGCCAACTCGAGGCGATCTCCCTCCATGGACGCCAGTTCGCCCGCGGCCGCCAGCGCGCCCGCATCGGCCGCGACCTGAAGCTGGGTCTTGACCAGATAGAGATACCCGAGGTCGACCGACAGCGCCGCGAAACCCAGCAGCGTGGTCATCGTCATGGCCGACCAGACGACCACTGCTCCGCGACGTCGGCGGTGGTTGTGGCTTCTTTCTCTTCCCTTCACGGCACTCCCCTCCGTTCTTCTAGCTGGCCCGCCTCCCCAATCCGGCCAGTTGCTTTCTCCCGCCCATACGAGAGCGCTTTATTACGAACTATGCGCCCAGGAGAATATGCATAACAGCCTAGCCCCTGGTCAAGTAAATCTGGGAAATTTAGAAGAAGTAGATAAGTTTGCCCGCCACGCCGAGAATCCACGGGCGAGCGTGCTCATAATTGGCTCTTTCATAATAACTTACTTTCAAGGTGCGACGCATGTGGACTCGCGGGCACGCCGGCCGATGGGGGGTGGTTATAGGTCTTTGTGGCGGGTGTGGTCATGGCCACACGCTGTTGTGAAGGGGTGCCAACCGTTCTATAATCCGTCGTTTGCCGTGCCCTAGTACCGCGTTTCACAAATCGTGCGACTATGGACAGGACCGCACACTACACTGTCGCTGCCCGAGCCGCCGGATTCATCCGGCGCGGCCGCGCGGCATGAATGCCGCGGCTCGGGCACGTAGTCGCGATACTTCTAAAATGCAGCACTAGTCGGGCAGGCTCGTTCCGCCCGTTCGATGGATGTGTCAAAGAAATCGCCATATGCGAGGAAGCTAATCATGAATAAGCTCCGGCTCATGACACCCGGGCCCACGTCCGTGCCGCAGGAGGCCTTGATCGAGATGGCCCGACCGGTCGAACACCACCGGACCCCGGAGTTCCGCGCGATGTTCCAGGAGGTCACCGAAGGCCTTCAGTACGTCTATCGGACGGAGGCGTCGGTCTTGACGATCACGGGCTCCGGCACGGCCGCGATGGAATCGGCCATTCTCGGGACCTGTCCGCCCGATCGGAAGGCCCTGGTCGCGCGAGGCGGCAAGTTCGGAGAGCGGTGGGCGCTGGTCTGCGAGGCCCACGGGATTCCGCACGTCAGTTACGACGTCGAATGGGGCCATGGCCCGAAGGCGGACGTCATTGAAGGATATCTGAAGAAAGACCCGGACATCGCCACCGTGATCGTCACGCATTCGGAGACGAGCACGGCCGCCGCGTGCGATCTCGAGTCCATCGCGAGGGTCGTTCGCGCCCGTGGAGACGACGCGCTGCTCATCGTGGATGGGATTACGAGCGTTGGTGCGATTCCGGTCGAGTTCGACGCCTGGGGTCTGGACGTCGTCGTGACGGGAAGCCAGAAGGCCCTGATGCTGCCGCCCGGCCTCGGTTGCGTGGCCGTCAGCGACCGCGCATGGAAGCGGATCGATTCCTTCGCATCGAAGAGCTTCTATCTCTGCCCGAAGGCCTATCGCAAGAGCCTGGTCGACTTCGATACGCCGTATACGCCGAACAACGTGATGATCCGCGGCCTGGCGGTGACGCTCAAGATGATCCGCGACGAGGGCATCGAGAACGTGTGGGCGCGGACGGCCATGTTGGCGGAGGCGACGCGCAATGCCGCCGAGGCGATCGGGCTCAAGGTCTTCGCGGCGGATCCATCCGATTCGGTGACGGCCCTCCTCGTGCCGGATGGCGTCGACGAGCCGTCACTCCGCAAGACGGTCCGCGCCCAGTACGGTGTGCATCTCGCCGGTGGGCAGGGCAAGCTCAAGGGCAAGGTCATTCGCATCTCGCACATGGGCTACGTCGACGTGCTGGACACCTTGGGCACGATCAGCGCGCTCGAGCTGGTCCTGGCCGAGATGGGACATTCCTTTCCAATGGGGGCCGGCGTGGCGGCGGCCCAGGCCGTCATCGCCGAGCGACAGCGGGCGACATAGCTTCATTGCTATCGTCGATGGAAATCATCACGGCTCGTGGCGCGGTTGCGGTGCCGGCCGTGTCTTGTCGGTACGCACCGGGCGGATCCCGAGGGATCCCTCGGTCGCCTCACCCCGATTTCGTTTACGCCCTGTAACTAAAGTGGACCGATATTCCGGCCGATCCACAGGCCATGAGAGCGAAACTGCACAGATTGCGTCGTCCGATAATGTGGTTCTTCGCGGTCGGCACGGCATTGCTTCCGGGATGTCCTCCCGCGGCCGTGGAGATCGGGATGAACGTATTCAGCGGCCTGTCGGCGGGGATCCGACGAAGCGGCGCCTTCGATACCCTCGTCGACTCGATGCTGAGCGCCGGCTAGCGGGTTGCCACGGCACGGGTCGCCCGAACGGTTTCCGACGGCAAGCGCGCGAAGGCGGTTTCGGGAGAGGTCGAAGCCGGGTTTCGCGCGTTCGGTGCGTACGCCCAGGGAGGTCACACGATGATCGGCAAGGGGCAGAGGTTGATTCTTGCGCTCGGGATGTTCTGCGTCTCCGCGCTCTTGGGATGCTCAGGCAGTACGTCTATCCCGTACGAGGCGGGATACGCCGTGGGATCGGTGATCGATGCCTTCTTCGTCACCCCGGCCGTGACGCCCTCGGTCACGATCCAGATCTTGGATCAGAACACGTCCGACGGCACGATCTCCCTCCAGGCGAATGTCAGCAACGGGCAGCTCCCCTATACCTACAAATGGGAGCAGCTCGAGGGCGAGTCCGTCACGATCAGCGATGCGGACGAGCAAGTCACGGAGATCTACCTGCCCGTGGAGGCCGACGGCACGTTTCGAATCCGTGTGACCGCAACGGATAGCACAAGCATGACGGCAACGGACGAGGTAGTGCTCAATCTCAACCTCGGTTCGTAAGAACACAAAATCCCGACCGTAGACGCGCACCAGGTCTTCGGTCCGATCCGAATCGCCGAAGCAAGGACGTCGGAGCACCATGCGAACCCCTGCCGGTCCTCCAATCCGCCGAGTTCCCTTCCGAGGCATTCTCTGGTCTTATTCGGTCGGAAACTCCGAATACGCCCACCGC
>CAZKCX010000154.1:0-11805 GCA_964550865.1 uncultured Planctomycetales bacterium | reverse complement strand
ATCGAGGTCTACAACACGACCTGCTGCGTGAGCATCGGCAAGGGATTCAGCGAGTCCCACTGGGACGACCTCCTCGATCGCGTCGGCCCGACGCTGGGCCTGGCCGTCGACGACGCCCACAAGGCCACCGCCGACGCCTTCAAGGGGTGGATCATGGTCAAGGCCCAGGAGCTGACCGCCCCGGCGATCGTCGAGGCGATCCGTCACGGCGCGTTCTATGCCACGCAGGGCCCGGAGATCGAGGACCTACGCGTCGTCGACTCGGCGTACGGCCCGACGCTCCGTCTGCGGACCTCACCGGCCAAGCGCGTCGTTTTCAAGTCCCGCACCTACCACGGCACGTGCTTTGACGCCGTGGACGGTGCGCTCCTCCACTCCGCCGAATGTACCCTCACCCCGGAGCTCAAGTACGTGCGGGTCGAGATCACCGCCGAGGACGGGACCAAGGCCTGGTCGAATCCGATCTTCGTCGCCGACTACCTGTAGCGTGGTTGCCTGAGCTCGTTGTGCCCGCGAATCTCTCGTCGTAGAATGCCTTCGGTCTTTCCGCACAGAATGCCGACCGGAAGCGACCGGTCGCTCCAGGGATACATGAGGAACGCCGCGCGCAAGGGCCTCGCGGCACTTCGCATAGGTAGACGGTCATGCCGGTGATCCAAACGGAGATGACACCTTACGAGCGCTTCAAGAATCGATTGGAGGGCACGCCGGTCGATCAGGTGCCGAACTTCGACATCGTTATGATCTTCGCCGCGCACTACGTCGGTCGACCGCTGTCCCAGTACTACACCGACTATCGCGTCCTCGTGGAGGCCAACCGGGTCGTGCGGGAGGTCTTCGATCTGGACATCGTGCAAGCCATCTCCGATCCGTATCGTGAGACGGCCGACTTCGGCGCGGACGTCCGCTTCCCGCACGACGACCTGCCGATCCTCAAGGAGATCTTCCTGGCCGACCCCGACCGCCTGAAGGACCTCCGCCCGCCCGATCCATGGGGCGGGGGACGGATGACCGATCGGCTGCAGGCGATTCGCGCGTTTCATCGCGAGTTTGCCGGGCACGTGCCCATCATGGGATGGGTGGAAGGCGCCATGGCTGAGGCGGCCGACCTTCGCGGGGTCCTCAACGTCATGACGGATCTCTTCGACCGCCCCGAGTGGTTGCACGAGCTGCTTGCGCTCTGCAACAAGGTGACGATCGACTTTGGCGTCGCGCAGGTCGAGGCGGGGGCCGACATCGTCGGGCTCGGCGACGCGATCGCCTCCCAGATCGGTCCGGAGGCCTACCGCGAGTTCTGCCTGCCGTACGAGCAGAACGCCTTCGCGGCGATCCGTGAGGCCGGCGGCGTCGGGCGGCTGCATATCTGCGGCGATATCACACCCATTCTGGACGACGTGGGCAACTGCGGCGCGGAGATCATCGACATCGACTGGATGGTCGACCTCGGTGAGGCGGCACGAATCATCGGCGACCGTGCCTCCGTGTGCGGCAACTTCGATCCCGTCGCCGTCATGCTCCAGGGCAAGCCGTACCAGGTCAGCAAGGCCGTCGAGGAGTGCGTGCGGAAGGGCGGGCCGCGCTGCTTCAACATGGCCGGCTGCGAGATCCCCGACGGCACCCCTTCGGACAATCTCCTCGCCCAGGCCGAGACGCTTCGCCGAATCAGCAAGGGCCGGTGACGCGATCCGTCTCGTGGGGAACCCGCGCGGGCGGCCCCGGCCGCGGGGACAGGACCTCTTCAGACTGAGAAGCAACCCACAGGACAAGCACCACGGACGCGGAGGTTCATGGACATGGACAAGCAAGAGACCCCATCCCCTGTGAGCAAGGTGCTCGCCGGCGTCTGCACCTGCTGCCCCTTCTGCATCGCGAGGCGACGCTGGCCGGATTCCCTCTACGGCCGGATCATGGCCATCGTGGAGAAGGGCTGCCCGTTCTGTCGCGCCTACGATCGGCTCCATCCGCCCACATCCAGGTGAACCATCGGTGGAGCTGGGCATGATCGCGGGCGGTTTGCCCGTGCCAGTGAACCCGGACTCTGGGGTGCATGACGGATTGGGCGGCGGTGCTGGAGGGACCATCCGTCGGCGACAAGAAACGGGTGCGCGTGCTGGTCGCCTCGAAGGGGTGTCGGACAATCATGGAGCAGTATCACGGCGGCCCGGGACGTAGCATGGGCATCCTGCCCATGGGTTCCCGCGGTGCGATCCACAACAGGTGAACTCACGGGCGAGACGCCCGTGCTACGGGAACGCCCATCCGGCCGACAGCCCCTTTTCAGAAGGGCCCGGTCAATCGCTAATCCCCTCCAGCGTCCCTTCGAGACGCACTGGGATCTGCGATTTCGTACCAGGGTTCCGTCCGGCCCAAAAGGCGGACTCCCTTCGACAAGCTCCCTTCGGGTCTGAGCCTCAGCGTCGAGGACAGGGTCGAAGACAGGGCAAACCACCAGTGGCACTACACCTCGGACCCTTCGGGCCCGTCCGCCCAGACTGTCACGCACCCGCTTACCGTGGTCCTGTCCGTTGCTCTGGCCAACCACGCACGGTGCGGGTACACTTCGCGGTCCCGAGTATGGGAACGGACAACGCACGCACGACAGGGAGCAAACGAGAATGGCTGACTACGGTGCGATGATCATCGGCCCCGGCTGGGTGGCCGGTGAGCATGTCAAGGGGTATTGCCAGGACCCGCGAACGGAGATCCGCGCGATCGTCGGCATGGTGCCGGAGGACAAGGCCCGGGCCGAGAAGTACATGGAGATGCATGGCTTCAGGGCCGACTACCATGAGAGCCTCGACGAGGCCCTCAGGCGAGACGATATCCAGATCGCCAGCGTCTGTACGATCAACTGCATGCACTACGAGCAGACGCTCGCCTGCATCCAGGCCGGCAAGAACGTCCTCTGCGAGAAGCCGTTGTGCTTCAGCCTGGACGAGCTGCGCGAGCTGGTCGCCGCCGAAAAGAAGCACGGCGTCAAGACGCAGGTAGGCCACGTCGTGCGGTGGTATCCGGCCGTGGTCGGGCTCAAGAACTTCGTCGACGCCGGGGGGATCGGTGACGTCTTCTACGTCGAGGCCGATTACTGGCACGACATTCACGGCGCGTGGAAGGTGGCACAGAAGACCGGCGGGAGCGCGCTGACGATGGGCGGTATCCACGCCGTCGATCTCATTCGCTGGATGATCGGCGAGGACAAGGAGGTCGTTGAGGTGGCGGCCTTCAGCCAGAAACCGTCATGGCGGCCCGAGTTCGAATACGACCCGACCATCGCCCTGATCTGCAAGTTCGCCGACGGGCAGATCGGCCGCGTGAGCACCTCGCTCGAATGCAACATGCCCTATGTGTTCCATCTCCAGGTGAACGGGTCGAAGGGCTGCATCCGAAACAACGGGATCTACTCCACCTCGATGTTCCCCGACGCCGACGGGTTCATGAGCATTCCGGCGACCTACCCGGACGACTGGAACGTCAGCCACCATCCCTTCCCGGAAGAGGTGAGCTTCTTCGTGGGCTGCGTGGCCGAGGACACCGAGTCGCACGTGAGCATCCGCCGCGCGAGCAAGACCTACGAGTTGACGTTTGCCGCCGAGAGGTCCGCCGCCGAGGGGCAGGTCGTCAAGTTGCCCATCCTTTGACGCGGAGAGACAGACGGACACGGGCACCGAATACGCATGCACGATTTGGAAGGAAACTGACCATGGCCATCATCAGCGCATTTGCCGACGAAATCGACGACGATCCTAAGGTCCAGATCGATACCTTGCTCGCCAACGGCGTGAACCATGTCGACCTGCGCGGGGCGTGGGGCGCCAACGTCATGAAGTTCAGCGACGCCCAGTGCAAGGAGATCAAGCAGATGTTCGACGACCGCGGCATCACGGTCGCCTGCATCGGCTCGCCCATCGGCAAGGTCCCGATCGACTCCGATCTCGACGCGCACTTCGAGGAGTTCACGCACGCCTGCGATCTGGCGGAGTTCTTCGGCTGCGAGCCGATCCGGATGTTCAGCTACTATCCTCCCGAGGCCGGCGGCGGCATTCTCGATCATCGCGAGACGGTCGTGCAGCGACTCCAGCAGATGATCGACTACGCCCAAGGTCGGCCCATTCTGCTCGTGCTCGAGAATGAGTCCAAGCTGTACGGCTCCATGCCCGAGCAGATGAAGGACCTGATGGACACGCTCAAGAACGACAAGATCACGATGGCGTTCGATCCGGCGAACTTCGTCCACGACCACGCGACGCCCGTCTATGAGAAGTGCTGGCAGCCGCTCAAGCAGTACTGCGGCTATTTCCACATCAAGGACATGGTGGAGGGCGCGACCGGCCCGTGCGTCCCGGCAGGGGAGGGCGACGGCGACATCGAGAAGATCCTCGCCGACGCGGTCGCAATGGGCTACGACGGCATCCTTACGCTCGAGCCGCACCTCGCGGAGGCCGGACAATTCAAGGGCTCAACGGGTCCTGAGCTCTTCGGCAAGGCCGTCACCACGCTCAAGGGCATCTGCGACCGCATCGGCATGAAGTACGCCTGACGAATCCTCTGCGAGGTCCTTCGAGAGACGCTTGGGCTGCGCCGTTGACGAACCGGCTGGGGCGAGTTGCCCGATCCACGCCGCACGGCCGTCGTCGGGCGGCCAGGATTTCTTCGTTAGCGCTCGCACGCGGGCGGTGCTTATCCGTTCTCTCTCGATTCCACATAACGTATTTCTGCAAAGTACTTTAGGCCTTCTCGCCGACCCAGCAATCTTAACCGTACCTTAACATAAAGCTCACCGCGAGGTCGCATCGCCAGGATACGTTCAATGAGTGTGCCGTGCAGGGGGGCGGCATGAGAGACAGACGGGGTACGCAATGGCCGGACAATATAGGATTGCATGCCCGCAGTCTCTCCGGACGCCATGCTTGCTGGTTTTCCCGGGCGTGCTCAAGCGCAACATCGATCGGATGGAGGGGTTGGTAGGCGATCTGACGCGTCTTCGCCCGCACATCAAGACGCACAAGTGCAGACAGGTCGTCGAGCTATTGATGCGGCGGGGCATCGCGAAGTTCAAGTGTGCGTCGGTCGATGAGGTCCGCCTCCTGATGGAGGCAGGGGCACGAAGCATCCAGCTGGCGTATCCGTTGGTAGGCCCGGCCGTGGAGCAGTTGGCCCGGGTCTTGAGCGATCAGGCGGACCACGGCGTTCAGGTCACAGTAGATGCGCTCGGGCCCGCGGAGGAGCTGAATCGGGCGTGCCAGGCACACGACGTTCGCGTGGACATCCTGATCGACCTCGACGTCGGCATGCACCGGACGGGCATCCAGCCCGGACCGGATGCGATGGCCCTAGCGGAGGCCGTGGCCGGCATGCCGCACCTGCGGTTGCGAGGGCTCCATGCCTACGACGGGCACATCCGCGACAGCGACGTAGACGCGCGTCGGCCGTTGGTGGAACAGGCCATGGCCGGCCCGCTGGAGATGAAGCGGGAGTTGGCGGCAAGGGGATGGGTCGAGGGGGATCCCCTGTTGAGCACATCGGGCACGTTGAGCTTCCTCGTCGCCAAGGACATTGACGGCATCGATGAGCTGACGCCGGGCACCTGGGTGTTCTGGGACGTCACGTACAACGAGATCGACGGCCCGCGATTCGAATATGCGGCCCTTGTGGCATCGCGAGTGATCTGCCGGCCTGGAGGGGACCGGCTGACACTCGATGCCGGGTCCAAGGGCGTGAGTCGGGACATCCCCGGTCCGCCGGAGGTCATCGATCGACCGGGGTTGGTGCTGACCAAGGCGAACGAGGAGCACCAGCAGGCGGAATGGAAGGGCGAGGGGCCGATGCCGGAGATCGGCGAGGTGGTCCTGCTCGCCCCGCGCCATGTCTGCACGACGTTCTACCTCTACAGCCACGTTCACGTGGTCCAGGAGGGACGAATCGTCGATCGCTGGCCGATCGAGTGTCGGCATGGCGATGCCGGGTTGCGTGAGGAAAGGCCCGGGCGCGCCCTGGGAGCGTGAGTCTATGAGACTTTCGAGCAAGATACGACGGACGAAAGGCGCCGGTTTCCTAAGCGGTCTTCCGCGATTGCTGAACGGTCGCGCATTTCAGCGCTATATGGCCCAGCCGCGCTCTGCTGGGCACGCTGATGGTTCACGGCCTTGGGCGGCCGTGCCACACAGGTCAAGAATCCCTCGAGGCGACTTGACATCCGTGACCACGAGCATCGGCGTGTGCCTTGGTCTTCTTGCCTGCGTAGCGTCGGCCGAGGAGGTTCCCGGCAAGACGCCGGAGGTGCCCAAGCTCCGCGCCTTGGTCTTGGTCGGTGGGCACGGCTATGACAAGCCCACCTTCGAGGCGATGTGCAGGAGTCTCCCCGGCATCGACTGCCGCATCGCCACGTTGCCCGAGGGCTACGCGGAGTTCGCGCCCGAGAAACGAAAGGGCTTCGACGTCGCCGTGCTCTTCGATATGTACCAGAAGATCGGCGACAAGCAGCGGCAGCACTTCGTCGGGATGCTGGAGGACGGCAAGGGCCTCGTCGTGTTGCACCACGCCATCGCTTCCCGTCAGGCCTGGCCCGAGTACTTCAAGATCATCGGCGCCCAGTACTACATCAAGCCGCGCACCCCCGAAGCCAAGAAGATGCCCCCGCCGCCGAAGCTCTCCACCTATCGCCACGACGTGGACATTCCCGTGATCGTCAAGGATCCAAAGCACCCCATCACGGCCGGCATCCGGGATTTCACGCTCTTCGACGAGGTGTACAAGCACTACGATGTCGCCGCGGACATCCATATCCTCCTCGGCACCGACCATCCCGAGAACGAGCCGACGCTGGGATGGTGCAAGACCTACCGCAACAGCCGGGTTGTTTACTTGCAGCTCGGTCACGGGCCGGATGCCTACAACAGCTCCCAGTTCCGCGAGCTCGTCGCGCGTTCGATCCGGTGGACCGCCCGCGTTCCCGACGCCAGGGTTGCCACGCCCGGTCTTGCCTTCGACAAGCCCGAAGCTCCCAAGGAGCCGAAGGATGGCCCCGGCTTCGAGCCGCTTCTCGACGGCAAGACGCTCGCGGGTTGGCAGGTCATGGGGAACAAGGCCGGCTGGGAGATCCTCAAGCGCGGCATCCTCCGGAGCGATGCCGGACGGGGCGGGGCGTGGCTGCGGTACGCCAAACGGGAATTCGGCGACTTCACGCTGAAGGTTCAATGGCGCGTGAGCCTCGGCGGCAATAGCGGCGTGTTCGTTCGCGCGAAACGCCAAGGGCATCCGTGGATCACCGGCCACGAGATCCAGATCAGCAACGCGCCCCGGGACGACGCCCATTGCACGGGCAGCTTGTACGGAAGCGTGGCGGTGTGCCCCAGGCCGGACGAATCGCCCGGTCGCTGGCATGAGTTCGAGATCCGATGCAACGCCGGCCGCATCGTGGTGCGGAGCGACGGTGTGAGGATCATCGATGCCCGGAGCGCCGAGCACGAGGCGTTGCAGCGACGACCCCTCAGCGGCTTTGTCGGCCTCCAGGACGCGCACGCCCCGAAGGGCAACTGGATCGAATGGAGAAACGTCCGCATCCGAAGTGACTGATGAGATGAATCGAGATCACAATCCAGACGAAAACGTTGTAGGCTCGCTCGCCGAGGAGGAGCGCGAAGTCAAGGCGGAGGCCGCGGCCGAGATCATCGCCGAGGAGTTGGCCACGGAGGAGACGCCTGTCGCAGCGCAGGGCACCTTCTGGGGCGATCCGCGGGTTCAGACCGCGATTCGGATCGTCTTCCTGGCCCTCGCGCTGTATTTCTTCTTCTTCAGCATCAAATTGATGGGGCACTCGTTCAAGCTGTTCGGAAAAGGCTTCGCCGAGGAGCTGATCGCCAGGACGCAGAATCCCTTCGTCGGATTGGCGATCGGCATCTTCACCACCAGCCTGATCCAGAGCTCCTCGACGACCACGTCGATCGTGGTGGGTCTCGTGGCGGCGGGCGGCCTGACGATCCCCTGTGCCATCCCGATCATCATGGGCGCGAACATCGGCACGACGATCACGAACACGATCGTCTCGCTGGCCCATATCACGCGGCGGAACGAGTTCGAACGGGCGTTTGCCGCCTCCGTGGTGCACGACTTCTTCAACGTCCTGGCCGTGGTCACGCTGTTTCCCATTGAGATCAAGTTCGGCATCATCGAGAAGTGCGCGCACGCGTGCGAAGAGCTCTTTGTCGGCGTGGGCGGGGCCAAGCTGTTTAACCCGATCGACGCCCTGATCAAGCCCCTCGTTCACACGGCAGACGGATTCTTCTCGCATCTGCCTCACGCGCACGTCTTCATGCTGATCGTCTCGCTCTTCGTGTTGTTTCTCTCGCTCGGATGGATGGTCAAGACGCTCCGGTCGCTCATGGTCAGCCGGATGGAGTCGCTGCTCAGCGGCTACTTGTTCCGGAACGATCTGATCAGTCTCGGCCTAGGCATGCTGTTGACGACGGCGGTGCAGAGCAGCTCGATCACGACGTCGCTGGTCGTGCCCCTCGTCGGCGCGGGGCTGCTGACGCTTCGCAAGATGTTCCCGTACGTCCTCGGGGCGAACATCGGGACGACGTTCACGGCGCTGCTGGCGGCCTTGGCGACCCAGCACCCCGTCGCCATTACGGCCGCCTTCGCTCATTTGATGTTCAATATCTTCGGCATCGCGATCTGGTGGCCCTTCAAGTTCATTCCCATTCGCTGCAGTGAGGCCCTGGGGCGATTCGTGGTTCGATCCAAAGCGCACATGGGGTTCAGCGTAGGTGTGTACATCCTGCTCCACGTGATTCCGCTGCTGTTCGCAATTTTCTAGCGGCGAACCAATTCCGTCCGATAACGTTATATGATACGGTAGAGGTTCACCCAAGTGTCCGAGTGAGCGAGGAATGGATTCCGACGGCAATCTCGGGCAGGGGAGGATGTCGATGCTGAGCCGCATCGTGGAGCTGTGGCGAGGCAGGAACCTGATCGGCCAGATGCTGGACGAACTCATGGAGATGCTCACGCTGAGCAAGTCCATGTTCGATTCGATCATCGGCGTCGGGTTGGAAGGAGGGGATGTAGAGACAGTCCGCGAGGACATCTATGCCAAGGATACGGCCATCAATCGGCTCGAGCAGTCCATCCGTCGCAAGATCCTCGTTCACCTCAGCGTGCAGTCGAACGTCGACGTACCGGCCTGCCTGGTCCTGATGAGCGCCGCCCGAAACGCCGAACGGCTCGGAGACTACGCCAAGAACCTTTTCGAGGTCTTCGCCAACGCCCCGCCGTTGCGTCCGGGCCTTTACTACGATCAGCTCCTCAAGCTCGCCGGAGAGATCTCCTCGGCCTTTACCAGCGTCGCGGACGTCTTCCGGAATTCCGACGCCCAGACCGGACGACAGCTTCGCGAGGCAAACTACCGCGCCGAGAAACAGTGTGACGCGGTCCTCCAGGAGTTGGTGGCGGGCGTCGATGTCGAGGCCCCGGCCGCCTACGCCTTGCTCTATCGCTTCTTCAAACGCATCCTATCCCACCAGAGCAATATCGTCAGTGGCGTGATCATGCCCGTCGACAAGATGGACTACTACGAAAGGCCCGATCAGGCCGCCAAGGAAGAACCTTCAGAATCCAACCAGCCCGCATAGGCAGTCATCGTATGAACAACAAGAGGTTCCAGTGGAGACAGCGGCATGTGGCCCGCCTGGTCGCGGTTCTGCCGTGGATGCTTGCGGTTCCCGTCGTGGCCGAATCGGCTGTCGCCGTCGGCGGCGCGAGCTTCGATTGGAGCAACCCCCCTCAGGGCGTGCTCGAGGATCGGTGGTTCGTCGTGCGTATCAACGGGCAGCGCGCGGGCTACAGCCGCATGGCCACGCGTCGGCAGGGCGACGAGATCGAGTCGCTCAACTTCGTGGAGATGAGCATCCAACGAGGGCCCGCGCGGATCAAGATGGCCATGAAGAGCAAGCAGCGAGAGACCGTCGAGGGGAAGCCCCTCCGTTTCGACGTCGAGCAGAAGATGTCGCTCGTCAACGTCAAGAAGCACGGCGTGATCCGCGACGGGCGCGTCTACATCACCACCACACAGCAGAATCGCAAGACCAAGGCGGACTGCGCCTGGGATCCCAAGGCCAAGATGTCGTGGGCCGTGGCCCTCGCCACCCGCACCAAACCGGTCGAGGTCGGCCAGACGTACGATCTCTGGGTCTACGATGCGCTGGCCAAGCCGAGCGGACCGATCCGCTCCAAGGTCGAGATCGTCGGCAAGGAGAAGGTCAAGCTCTTGGACCGCGAGCTGGAGGCGTACAAGGCCCGCACCACCAGCTACCTCGCCGGCATGCCCATCACGTCGATCTCCTACGTCGACGAGACCGGTGCGGACGTGAAGATGACGATGGATATGGGCTTCCTCAAGGCCGAGCTGATCGCATGCACCGAACAGCAGGCCCGCCAAGACGCCGAACCGCCCGAGCTGTTCGTCCAGACCTTCATCGAGCTGCCGAAGCCCCTGCATCCGGCACGGCTCCAGCGCGTCCGCTATGCCCTCCGCCTGGGCAAGCAGGCCGAGCAGGACATGTTCCCCTCGACCGCGATGCAGACGGTGATCAAGAAATCGAGCAAGGAGATCATTCTCGACGTGGCGCGGATCGACTGGGAGGAGCTCAAGAAGGCCAAGGCCCCCGCCACGATGCCCGAGGACGTGAAGGGGTGCCTCCAGGCCAGCTCGTTCCTAAACGCCGAGGACCCCGAGATCATCAAGCTCGCCAAGAAGGCCGTCGGAGACGCCAAGGACCCGGTCGAGCAGGCCGACCGACTCCGCAAATTCGCGACCGACTACGTCACGATGAAAGACCTGAACGTGGGACTCGGCACGGCGAGTGAAGTGGCTCGGAGCAAGCAGGGAGATTGCACCGAGCATGCCGTCCTGCTCGCCGCGATGGCGCGGTCGATTGGGATCCCCGCGCGGTGCGTCGGCGGGGTGGTGTACATCTCGCAGATGGCGGGCAAGCGGAACATCTTCGGCTTTCACATGTGGACACAGGTGTGGATCAACGGTCAATGGGTCGACATCGACGCCGCCTTTCGCCAGACGCAGTGCGATCCCTCGCACATCGCCATGAGCGTCATGCCCCTGAATGAGGACGGGATGACCGACCTCGCCGCCGGCATCTTGCCCTTCATCGGCAACACCGAGATCGAGGTGCTGGAGACCGAGCCGCGTGCGAAGTAGGCGGCGCGGGCCGAGACGACCTTCGAGAACTCCCCTTCGCCACACCCGGGAGACAGTGGTGTCCCAGTCCGAGTCGACATATCGCACACGGCCGGTTCGTGTCGGTTCCGTGACCCTCGGCGGCGGCGCCCCCGTCGTGATCCAGTCGATGACGAATACGCCCACGCACGACGTCGAGGCGACCACGAACCAGGTTCGCCGTCTGGCCGATGCCGGTTGCGAGCTCGTTCGCGTCTCCGTGCCCCGCCGGCGTGATACCGAGGCGTTGCGTCACATCGTCGCGGCCTCGCCCGTGCCCATCATCGCGGACGTGCATTTCCAGCATCAGCGCGCGATCGAGGCCGTGGAGGCCGGCGCCGCCAAGATTCGCCTCAACCCCGGAAACATCGCCGAGCCGAAGGAGATCGATCGCGTCCTGGCGGTCTGTCGCGAGCGCGGCGTGCCGATCCGCATCGGTGTGAACGAGGGGAGCGTGGTCGAACGACACGACGTCGAACGGCGGCGGACCGAGCGCGACGCCCTTCGAGCGGACTACCGCAAACAGCTCGTCGCGCTGATGCTCGAGAAGCTCACTGCCTATGTGCGGTTCTTCG
>CAZKCX010000153.1:0-11848 GCA_964550865.1 uncultured Planctomycetales bacterium | reverse complement strand
GCGTGGAGCGTCTTCGTTGAACGACAGCCCCATCTTCTTCAACGCCACGCACAATGTGGACAAGGCACACTGAACGCCCAATCGGCTACGGAGTTCGGCGAGGCTGGCATCCGGATGCTCCCGAACCAACGCGGCCAACTGCTCGCGATCCACAACGGTCACTCCCGGTCCGCCCATCCGACGATGGGTGGTCTCCCCTGTTTCGCGCCGTCGCTGTTTCACGCGACGCGCCCACGCCGGACTGACACTGAAAAACTCGGCGATCTGCTTGGTCTTCATGCCACGGTCATACGCTTGAAGAACCCGATCCCGTAAATCCTGGGAATAAGGTCTCGCCATCCGTGACTCCCTTCTGCCCAATCCTGGGCTGGGAACCACACTACAGCAACACGACGAATCGCGCAACACTAACAGGCGCCTAACGCGCTACGAGATCGGCGAATGCGCTCTACAGCACCCGTCGCGGCACCGGCTTGCCGTAGGGCTCGCCCGTGCTCACCTGCTCGAACCAGCCCACCTTCGGCAGGTTGCCGACCAACGGTCCGGCGTAGACCAAGAACTGATCCTTGATGTAGTTCCCCTCCTCCGAGAGAAACTCATCGGGCAAGCTCTTGGTCAGCGGAGGCTCGGGGGGCGCGACCGCCTCGAGGGGCACGAGGTGGGTTCCGCACGCGTACGTCGTGCCCGGCAAACGGACCAGGGCGACGCTGCCGTCCTGGTCGGTATCCAGGGAGTAGCTGACCGCCATCTGGCCGACCAGCCGCGCCTCCCACGCATCGACCTCGCTGCAGGACGGATAGCTCCGCTGGAGATAGCCGTACGTGTCGGCCCGAACGCGAAGCTTCTTGTTCTGGGCGAGTCCCTCGGTAACCACGCCGGCGAGGTAGTCCGCTAGAACGCCCGTACCGGAGAGCTGGAAGTGTCCGAAATCGTCCTTCTGCGCACCTTCGGACAAGCCGGTCCGGTTCTTCATCTGGGAGCTGAGGATCTTGGCCCAGAGATCGCCATTCTCGTCGCGAATGCCCTCGCTGACCGCGACGAGGCATCGGCCGAAATCGCCGACGACGCGCTCCACATCCTGGACGAACTTCTCGGGGTGGAAGGATCGTTCGGGCACGTAGATCAGGTGGGGTCCGTCGTCCTCGCGCTGACGAGCCAGGATGCTCGCGGCCGTGATGAAGCCGGCGTCTCGCCCCATCAGGATGTTGATCTTGATTCCGGGCAGCGCGCGGTTATCGAGGTTGTCACCGATGAAGGCCGACGCGACGAATTTGGCGGCGCTGCCGTATCCCGGACAATGGTCGGTCGCCAGCAGGTCGTTGTCGATCGTCTTGGGGATATGGATGGTCCGGAGCTCGTACTTGGCCTCCTGGGCCATCTTGTTGATGATCTGAGCGGCCATCGCCGAGTCGTTCCCGCCGATGTAGAAGAAGTACCGCACGTCGTGCTTCTGGAACGCTTCGAGGATGCGCTCGAAGTCCTCGCCCTTCGGCTTGTGACGGGTCGAGCCCAGGGCCGACGCCGGCGTGTAGGCCACCACCTCCAACATCTCGGTCGGCTGACGCTTCAGGTCGACGAAGTCCTCGTCCATGATCCCCGCGACGCCATGCCGCGCGCCTAAGAGGTGCGTGATGTGGTCGTACTTCTGTACCTCCTGAATCACGCCGACGAGTGACTGGTTGATGACTGCCGTCGGACCGCCCGCCTGCCCGACCACCGCGTTGCCCTTGAGTAATGCCATGTTCGACCTCGCTGCTTCTTTCTTGGCTTGATTCTGCCCTACGCTGCCCTGTGAAAGCGGCGGACGTCACCATGTCCGCTCGATGAAACTCGTATCGACGGTGCCCCGAAGAAAATGCGTGTGGCTGAAGATCTCCCGATGGAGCGGGAGCGTCGTCTGAATCGGTTCGATGACGAACTCCTCGAGACACCGCTTCATGCAGGCGACCGCCTCCGACCGCGTCGGCTGATGCACGATGAGCTTGCCGATCAGCGAATCGTATCGCGGTGAAACGACATAGCCTGGATGAATATGCGTATCGACCCGCACGCCAAAACCGCCGGGGGGGATGTACCGCTCGATCGTCCCCGGCGAGGGAGAAAACCCGTTGGCGGGATCCTCGGCGTTGATGCGGCATTCGATCGCCACCCCGCGTTGCTGCACGTCGCGCTGCTTGACGTCCAGCGTCGCGCCGTCGGCGATCCGGATCTGCCATTTGACCAGATCCATCCCGGTGACCATCTCCGTCACCGGATGCTCGACCTGAATCCGGGCGTTCGCCTCGATGAAATAGAAGTTCTGATTCCGGTCCACCAGGAACTCGACGGTCCCCGCCGAGAAGTAGCCGGCGGACTTCGCCAGTCGAACCGCCGCCTTGCACAGCTCCTCTCGGGTGGAGGGCTCGATCCCCGGCGACGGCGTCTCTTCGATCAGCTTCTGGTAGCGCCGCTGAAGCGTGCAGTCTCGCTCGTACATGTGGATCACGTTGCCGTGATGATCACCCAGGATCTGGACCTCCACATGACGCGGCTGCTCGATGTACTTCTCCAGGTAGATGCCGGGATTCCGAAACGTCGCCTCCGCCTCGGCGCGGGCATTGCGCAGGCTGCTCAAGAGCGTCGCGCGGTTGTTGGCCACCCGCATCCCGCGACCGCCGCCGCCGGCGACCGCCTTGATCATGACCGGATAGCCGATTTCCTCGGCCAGGTCGACGGCCTCGTCGTCGGTCTCGAGCGGTTCGGCACTGCCCGGCACGACGGGCACGCGGCCCTTCTTGGCAAGCTTCCGGGCCCCGGCCTTGTCCCCGAGCAGACGCATCGATTCGGCGCTGGGGCCGATGAACTCGATCTTGGACTCGCGACACTGATCCGCGAAGGTGGGATTCTCGGACAGGAACCCGTACCCGGGATGAATCGCATCGACGTTGGCGATCTCCGCCGCGGCGATGATGCGATCGGCCTTGAGGTAGCTGTCGCCGGGGGGTGCCGATCCGATGCAGACGGTGCGATCGGCCAGCCGTAGATAGGCCGCGTCTCGATCGGCTTCGGAGAAGACGGCCACCGTCTCGATGCCCATCTCGCGACACGCGCGGATGACCCGCAGCGCGATCTCTCCACGGTTTGCCACCAGGATGCGAGTTGGCATCTTCGAAGACCTTACCTTCGGCTGGGGATTACGGCGTGGATCGAACGACGAACAAGGGCTGCCCGAACTCCACCGGCTCCTCGTTGCGGACCAACACCTGCTCGATCACGCCGTGGACCTCGGCCTTGATCTCGTTGTAGACCTTCATAGCCTCAATGATGCACACGACCGTTTCGGCCTCGACATCAGTGCCCACCTGCACGAACGCGGGCGATTCCGGATCCTGGGATGCGTAGAAGGTCCCCACCATGGGAGAGGTAATCGTCAAGAGGTTCTCATCGTCGTCCGGGGGAGCCGTCTCGGCCGGGGTTTCCGCGGTCTCATCCTCCGCGGGCTGCCCTGGGCTCGAGGCCGCCGGCGCCATCGGCTGGACAAGCCCCGCCACCTCCTGCGTCACAATCCGCTCACCCTGTCGCTTGAGGGCGATTCGGTTGTCGCCGTCTTGGACCTCCAGTTCGGCCAGGTCGTTGTCCACCATCAACTGGATCAGGTTGCGTACGGTCTCGATGTCCATTCGGAGGCTCCTGGCTGGTGTGGAAACCAACCGACGACCTCATGCCCGCATCAGGGCCCAATCCAAGTCCTTGGGCAGCGTCGAGAGGACTTCGCTCCCGTCCTTCGTCACGAGCACATCGTCCTCGATCCGCACGCCCCCCAGCCCGGGGACGTAGATTCCCGGCTCGATCGTGATGACCATGCCGCGTTCCAACCTTGCGCCGTTCTGACGACTGATCCCAGGTGGCTCGTGAATGTCCAGGCCCAGTCCATGCCCGAGCGCGTGCCCGAACTGTTTACCGTATCCGGACTTGGCTATATGCGAGCGCGCCGCATGATCCACCTTGCGTATGACCTCGCCGGCCCGCACTGCGGCAATCCCGCGTCGTTGCGCTTCCAGTACGATCTCGTACAGTCGGCGAAGTCGAGGTCGGATCTTACCGATGAACACGACGCGGGTCAAGTCGCTGCGGTAACCGCGGTAACGTGCGCCCCAGTCGAACAGCACCGCGCTGCCGTGTCGCACGCGGCGCCTTCCGGGTTCGGCGTGAGGCAGGGCGCTGTTCGGTCCCTCCGCCACGACGATCGGAAAGCTCGGACCGCTCGCCCCGCGCTTGTTCATCTCGTAGTTCAGTCGGGCCGACAGCTCCTCCTCTGTCTGCCCGACGCGAATCGAGCGCCGGAGCGTCAGGAAGGACTCCTCGGCGATGCGAACGGCCTCACGGATCGTCCTCATTTCGGAGGCATCTTTCACCTGACGCAGTTTCCACACGTGATTGGCAACCCGAACGAGCTTGGCGGCCGTAGGCTTGAGCGCCTTGCGCAGCGTGCTGAGGCCCGCCACGGTGATCTTGTCGGGCAGGTAGCCGATTCGGTTCATCTGGAGGCGTTTGGCCTGTTTGGCGAGCTCTTCGGGGATGGACTTCTTACGCATCACGAATCTGGCCCACGGCGCATCCCCTTCCGCCACCTCTCGGAAACGGAAATCGCTGAGCAACGTGACCTGACGCGGAGTGATCAGCGTCATGCCGTCCTCCCCGTTGAAGCCCGTCAGGTAGAGCTGATCGATTCGAGACGTAATCAACAAGCCGTCGAGATCCTTCTCTCGGATGAAATCGCGCACTCCCTTCAGTCGCGCGTCGATCTCGGCGGGGACTTCCGCCTTCTTGCCGCGCTGCTGCCTTCTTCGCTTCGTACTCAATCGATGCCTCCCGGCCGGAACTCAGATGCCACAGAACTCGGCGATGGGCCCATACGAGCTGCCGTGGTGGTGACCGCACGCGCGTTGGAGTAAGCTACCCGATCCATACCGACCCGTCGAGGCGGCACCGCGTCGACCTGAGCCAGGAGCCAGGGCCATGAGCGCCGGCGTACCCGAGACCATGCCCGCGATCGTCTGCCACGGCTCGAAAGACTACCGGCTGGACGAGTGGCCCCTCATGCCGCCTGATGCCGGAAGGACTCATCGACCCCTCCCCCATCGTCACGCACACGCTGCCGATGGCGGACTTCCAGACCGCCTTCGCGATGATGGAGAAGGGTGACAACTCGATCAAGGTCCAGCTCGAGTCGTAGGCGGAGAATCGCTTGTGCGTCCGAAGCCGCGACCGGAGTCAAGCTGCTTGCAGGAAAGATTGAGTAGTCCCGCCGAAAGGTCTTTCCGTGGGTGGCCTTGGCCGAGGGGGCATCGGCGGGACGATGGGAAGAGAATGGACAGTCGAATTCGTGTCCCCCACCTCTGAAGAGGTGGGCCACCCACGCTTGGGGAAGAAGAGGTGGACCACCCAGGCTTGGCGAATTGCCCGAGCATTCTTGCATGGAGTCTGAAAACGCGGGGGAGGGCAGCAGGGACAAAGCGAGATCGTCGGTTCTGCGTGAACGGGAGTAATCATGATGAGGCTCAGTTCGAGGTTGAAGGGTGGGCATAGGATTTCGGTCGTATCGGCCTGCATGACGGTGCTCTTCGTCTTGTGCGTGAGCGCTCGCGGGGAATCGAAGGCCCCGGACGACGTGGCGGCACGACTGGCGAAGATGCCGCGCCCCTGGAAGAAGGCCATCCACCGGCTGACGCAGGACGAATACGAGGAGACCTTGCGTTTCTGGCAGGGCAGACACGCCGGCATCCTGACGGTCGAGCGCGTGAAGGAGTCGGCCAAGGGGTCCGGGATCTACCTGCTGAGGATCACCGACAAGTTAGTGCCCGACGCCGACAAGCAGGTCTGCCTGCTCACTGCGCTGCACGGAGGGCCGGAGCGGACGGGGACCACCTCGCTGCTGCATCTGGCCGAGTGGCTGCTGTCCAAAGACGCGGAGGCGGCCGAGGTCCGACGAAAGCAGATCGTGCTCATCATGCCGATCGTGAACCCCGAGGCGTTCTTCGTGACCGACCGCTTCGGAACCGCCGGCGGCATTGAGCCCTACACGGGCGGCGGGACCAAGAACTGGGACCTGAAGACGCTCACCTTCAGGCAGGCCGAGAAAAGCCCTGAAGTCATGGCCGTCGTGTCGGTGGTTGACAGGTACAAGCCGGAGGTCCATTGCGACATGCACGGTGTCGGCTTGCAGGAGTACCCCGTCTCGAAGCTGGGCGACCGTGTGATGCGTCAGGGCCATACGATGTTCGAGAGCTCGGGCTCATCCTATTCGAACTACACGTTGCGCCCGTGGGATTGGCGTGTGACGGAGGCGATGGTCGCGGCCGCTCGCGAGGCGGGCTACGGATCGGACCGCTATGAGGCCGTCGCGCAACGCTGCTTCTGGGGGCCGCCCCTCGAACCGCTCTCGCTGAAGCTGTGGCTGGGCCGGACGGCCTTCTACACGCCCCACTACGCCTATGCGAAATATCACACGATGATATCCGCGATGGAGATCGGCTGGGAGGAAAGCGGGGTCGCGCGGCTGAAGGGACTGCTGCGTATCGGGAACAACACGTGGGAAGACGAGCCGGCGGCCGGCTATCCGGTGAACCGCGTAAAGGCCCTCTGGAGCCATTCCGTCGAGGCGTGGGGACGAACGGCCCAGGAGCGTCGTCGCAGCCGCGTGGAGCTTTGGGAGCGACAATCCGGCTTCGGCCACGCGATGCTGTATCCGCAGTTCGCGTGTCGCGACCTGTTCGTCTGCGCCGTGACGAACGCGGCGGCCGCGCTGCTCGATGCCGACAAGGAGAAGTTCTGCGCAAACCTCAAGAACGTTGCGGGCTTCCGCGCCGACGCGATCGAGGCGTTCGTCCGGACCGGCCCGGAGATCAAGCTGGTCATCGATAGGCGCAGGTCGCCGCAGCAGGCCCGGCCCGAGCCGATCCAGCACGGGATCGCGCTGCGATTGCGGATCCCCTATCGAGATCCGGAGTTGGTCGACCTTCGGCTGAACGGGCATCTGCTGTCGCAGGACCGGAGCGACGGCTTCCACCGATGGTACGCCGACGGCTATACGCAGGTACAGATCAACGTCCCGCCTGCGAAGGCCCGCAAGAGCCGCATCTTCATCGTCACATGCGCCTACAAGCCGGACGTCCAGCGGTCGTACGGCTGGGAGCCGCCGCAAGAGGTCGTCGAGCGATTGAAGGAGCGCAAGCAAAGCCCGTGAGCGTGGCCAATTGCGCCGTGTCTAGTCGTGACGACATAGATGTCAGGGTAGGCAATCACGAAAGGCAAAGGGGGTGACCGTAGCGGGCATTGCTCAGACGATCCACTCTCGCCCGGTGTTCGTCGATGCGCTGGATCGTCACTGATTGACGACCGATCCCGACCAGGACCGACCCTGCGCACGCCACTTGTTTGCTTCTTCCGGCGCTGCTTGTAGACCGGCTCCTTCGGCTTGAGTCTCCCGGAATGTCGCTGATCCCGGTCCATCCGCGCCGCCAATCCTCCAGATGACTTGCCTCGCAACATCGCTCGGTTATCTGAGTGCAGACCACTTGGACCCCAGCAGCGTGCAATCCCCTGATGTGATCCGGATTGGGATGGCCGTGCCCGTTCGAGGTACCAACGGAGAGCACGCAAACGCCACAGTGCACAGCTTCTTCATAGATCCATTGATGTCGTCTGCTTGAGTCATGATCCGTCAAGCTTCCGCCATGATGCGGAGCTGACATGGCGTCGCAACGAAACTTTCCACCAATCCGGTCCCGAAGCGTTGCCCACTGGGGGTACATCAGGTCACCTGGAAACAGCAGGCGCCTCTTCCCACACTTTAGTACCAGGACGGCACTCGTATCGTTCGGTCCAGGGGCCTGCAGGTTGTCCATGAACTCAGGAAACAGGACGCGAAGGGAAACATCTCGAGCTACATCCCTATAAAGGAACTGATCTTGGTAGCGCGCTTCGAGACGTTCCGGCCTGCGAAGAAGGTTTCCTACCTCCAACTCCCTCTTGACAAGTTCAAGGAATCGGTTCTGGCTCGCAGGGCGATCGTCCAGGAAGTAGATCCGCTCGATGGCTTTGGGATAGTTGGTCAGTATCCGAGTGGCTCCACCCCAATGGTCTGAATCGTTGTGGCTGACGATGAGCGCCTCGATTTGGGAGATCCCAAAATGCTTCAAGGCACGTACAGGAACGGCCCCCTTCGGTCCGCAGTCAATAACGATCGCCCTGTTTTCCCCCAGGGTAATAATACTGCAAGTTCCCTGGCCGACATCGAGAAAGCAGCATTCTACCTGCGTATCTTGATTAGACGGGCTTCGTCCAGTCGACATCGTCAGCGGGTTCCAGTCTTGCCTTGGGGAGAGAGTTCCAGAATTCTTCTCGTTGCTCAGAGGACATCGAGTGAATGGTAGATATCCTTCTTAGATCGACCACCCGAATCAACTCGCGAGTTACCGGATTCCTTTGCACGCTCGCTTCGAACCACTGTCCCGCCTTCATTGCGGCGAACTCAGGCGGCATCTGATCGAAGCTAACACGATCCTTCTGGCCATCGATCCAAGCGATTCGTTTGGGTAGCGGACGGGCTTGATCCACATAGCCTATCTGCCGCTCGGTTATCGGGGTCGTCCTACGGTAGAGAGCGACGTCGATCACGGATCGCAGTTTGTCCCACTTCGCGGCGTCGTCCTCAGTCATCTCGAAGGGACGCGTCCGAAATAGGCGCTGGAAGTCGGCATGAACCCTGTCCAGCCAATCCTGGCGCGCTTCGGTTGGGCTCACACCGCGCCCGAAGAAGAACGACCCCAGTTCCTCGGCTACGAACTCGTATTCACCCGACTGAGTCGGGTTCCGCCTGCAAAGCAACCGCTTCCGCAACGGATACCGCGTCTCGCCCACAGAGAGTCTTCCTTCGATCACTTCCTCCTGCATAGAGGAAATGAACCTGCGGAGGTAGAACGTCGGACCACTGCCGTTGCCCATCGGATACCTATCGCCAGACATCTTATAGCGCCTCACATGTGCGCTGGGTGGCGGCGCATCGGGCGCGGGGGCTAGCATGGAATCTATGCCTCACTTTCTTCAAAAAGGGACCAAGCGCATTCCGTGAAGCATTGCCTAAACATCTTTCCGATCTCAGTCCGCAAGCCTTCAAGCCGCATCCTCAGAATCGTCTCTTCCATTGTATCGACATCGCGAGCTACGCCATGCCAATCCATACGGAAACGGAATTCGTGCCTCTCGGCGTCTGATGATTCGCTTCTAAACACCAGGTCGACGTAATCAGCCGAACCCGCTTCATCCGAAAGCGGAATGGATATATTCATTTCGAAGCTTGAATAGTCCCATTCCGGATCTGGAAGCCTCGGACCCAGTTCAAACCACTCCTCCAACTTGATCTTGTCTTTGCCATCCCAAGGGAGCTTCACCAAATCCGTGTAGTGAAGGGCTACTTCACGGACGCTGTCCGGCTGGAAATGCTCCCTATACTGAACCAGGTGTTCGAAGGCTCGATCAACCAGATCAGGAAACCCAGGATACTCCGTACCGCGAGTTGTGAGATTGACCACGAGGACGTTCGGCGCTACCTGGACGCATCGATGCTTGTCCTTGTCAAACGCTCTAACGCGCGCGGGCCTTCGTTGCACGTTGATCTTCTCGGGTACCCCCGTGGGTCGGCGTTTCTCCACACGGAACTGCTCCTCGATGATCGCATCGCAGTCCGGGAAGTCATCTCGAATTCTGCTGAAGAAGCCCTCCACAGCATCCTGCGAGAGTTCGCTCTGTGTATCGCTCCCCTGGAAATGAAACTCAATCCAGTTTTCAACTATCGGGGGTTTCTGGAGCTTCACGTTTTGTCATCCCGTACGAATCGCACGACCCGATGCCGAACAGTAATCCGCGCCTCTTGCCGGATCCGTCCGTCGCTTCTTGGATAGTACCCCACAGACTAACAACCCCAAGCCAACGCGTCCACAATCTAGAGAGTCATCGAGCCACGGGATAGAACGCCAGTGGACCTCGAACGTTCCTTCACTCCCAGCCCCAACCTCTCACCTCCCCGCCGCGCTCAGCGCTGTTTGCTTTCCGAAGCACGTTACCCCGCCGGCCTCGTCGGTGAGGTAGAGTCGGCCCTGTGCGGCGGCGATCCCGTTGAAGACCGGCGGGCTGGGCAGTTTGTGCTCGGCGAGCTTCTTGCCCGTCGACGTGTCCACGACAACGAGCACGCCGCCCTTGCGGCCCTCGAACGCGCCCAAGGGATCGTCGGGATCGACCACGTCCGGCGGGCCGGCGACGAACAGCCGATCGCCCGCGACGGCCATCGCCCGGATCCGAACGGGCACGCGCTCCATCCACGGCCGCTTACCGCCCTGCATGTTCTTCGCGAACAGCAGGTAGCCCTTGGCGCCCGGTGTGAAGTACACCGTTGGGTCCAGCCCGCGTAACGAATCGAACATCCGCACGTAGTAGACCGACCGATTGTCGTGCACGAGCAAACGTCCCCAGTCCTTGGCCTGGCGGATTCGCCACGGCATGCGCTTGAAGTAGCTGTCCCCCAGATAGCCGGCATTGGCGACGATCGTCGGCTTGCCCTTGACGGGCTTGAGGTCCTGGTCGAAGGCCTCGTCGCGCATGTAGATCCTGGAGCCGTCCGACACCAGGACATCCGGCAGTGTGCCCATCGGCAGCCGGAAGTTCTCCTCGACGTTCTCGACGTTGTAGTGCGGGCCGGCGAAGCGCCGCTTGTGCAGGACCTTGCCCGTTGCCGGATCGAGCGCGTAGAGGTCCATGCCGCCGTCGAGCATCGACGACCGCCCGACGGTGAAGTACAGCGTGCCGTCGTCGATCAAGACGCTCCCATGCACGGGCCACGCCGACTCGAGCTGACCGAACGCCCCCATCAGCCTTTCCTCCGGGGCCGCGCGAAATCGCCATACGAGCTCTCCGTCGGAGGCGCGGAGGCAGTAGACCCATCCGTCGGCCGAACCGAAAACGACCTTGCCCTCGTAGTACGTCGGCGGGGAATCGATCCGCCCGCCCGCGGCGAACTCCCACCGCATCGTGCCGTCGCGCCCGTCCAGGCAAACGACGTGATGCTCGTCGACGAGGGCGGCGTAGAGCCGGTCGCCCACAACCGTAGGCGCGGAGATCCGCTTGCCGGGGTCCTTCCGCCAGAGCACATCCGCACCGTCGGGGACCGTCGTCCCCGCCGAACCCGTGCGCGCCGCGTCACAGCGAAACGTGGGCCAGTCTTCCTTGCCCGCCTCCGGGCCCTTGGCCTGCCCGAATGTGCTGCCGCGGACGAGCCGCGGGGAGGCCTCGCCCGTGGTGTCCCTGTCATCCGAAGGCCTCGCCGGCGCCAGCACGCACATCCCGTTGAGCTTCTCATCGACGTAGCATTGGCATGGATGCGGCGGGGCATACTGCAGGCCGTTGGCGGGCATCATGCCCATGTGGCAGGTCCCGCGGACCCAGTTGTGGACCGTGTGCTTGCCGTGCTCGAGGTCGACGTATTCGGTCCCCCGGCGGCTGGCCAGGATGTAGCGCAGCGTCGCCTTGTTGCGGTAGCAGCGATGGTGATGGTGTGCACGGAAGATGTTGCCGAGAGACACCTTCCTCTTCAGCTCACCCGTCTTGAGGTCATAGCCGTTGACGGTCTTGGGATGAAGGGTGCGCTGCTTGCGCTTTCGGCCGATGTCGAACGTGCCGCGCTCCAGCTCCTCGCTCCACGTCCAGACGAGCCCGTCGATGACGAACACGTCCTTCCATTCGTACCACAGGTGGCCGATGTACTTCTTCGGCTGCTCCCAGACCAGTTTGCCCGTGTCGGCCGCGAACGCCGCGA
>CAZKCX010000152.1:0-11880 GCA_964550865.1 uncultured Planctomycetales bacterium | reverse complement strand
GGGGGGGGTAGATTAGTATCGTTGAGTCAGCCCGGTGGGGGCTGAACGGTTACCCTGAATCGAATACGTGAACGACCCCACCATGCCGTTGCTGAGGGCCGCGCACAAGGCCGTGATCGTATGGGCGTCATAGTCGTGACGCCCGACGATGCGGTTCAGCACGTCGTAGTCTTCCTTCGAGAACACGTAGCGGAGCGTGAAAGCGTGATCGTCGAGCGCAGCGGAATCCGGGGCGATCCCCAGCGTCTTGAGCTCCGTCAGGAGGTCGTGCGAAGCACCATACTGAATCGACTTGGTCAGTGTCGAGGCGTCCCGCACATCCAGCTTGAGGCGGTCTCTGCTTATGGCGGTTACGATGTCGACAAGCCCCTCCGACACGGTTGCCTCCTGCTTGACGATGCGGCCCGTCTCCTCCAGGACGCCGTGGAGGAGCTTCTCATCGCCCAGGCAGCGCGCCACGTATTTCCACGTGAGCTTCTCGAACGGCGTCTTGCCGCTCAGGATGTTCTCGTAGACGGCCGGCGCGGAGAAATGGTGGTCCAGCGCCTCGGCCGTCTCGAACCACTCCGACGCATACTCCGCCGCGAGGGGCTCAAGCACCTCGCCGCAAAAACGGCTTTCGGCCTGGGAATCCAAGCGGAGCAGGACGTCCAGCGGATTCATCCCGCCATGGCCGGCCAGCGTAAGCAGGTGTCTCCCGAAGCCGGCGTTCCACAAGAGGTAGATCAGGAAGTGCACGCGCTTGAGCCGGTTCATCTCGGCTTCCGCCATCGCGTCGGTGGCCTTGATGGCCTCCTCAACCTCATACACGAAGGTATCGCCGTACCGCCCGTAGCTGTTGGGGATGAAGCGAAACTTGGTCACCAGCCCGTATTCCCGCCGATCGGCCTCGGTCTCGATCTGTGTGCCGGGGAGCATGCGGATGTTGTTGATGTTGAGCGTGTCGAAGCCCAACCTCAGGCTCGTGCGGAGCGTTTCCACGTGGCTCTCGAAGCTCTCTCCGCTGCAGCCGACGAGCAGGTCGGTCGAGATCGAGCATCCCTGGCGGTGGTTCTCCTCGATAAGCTCCTCGATGATTTCGCGTGACAGATTCCTTCGCTGGACCCTATGGAGCACCTCCGTATCGAAGCTCTGTACGGCGATCTGGCTCGGGGCCATGTCCCGGAGCATCTCCATGATCGCGAGCATCCGCTTGTTCGACCCCTTCGCCCAATTCACGTTCAACCGCTTGGGAAAGCCGTGTTCGTCTTTGATTCGTCGGAGCGCCGCGGCGATCTCGAGATCCCGCTTGACGATCCCGAAGTTCGCATCGGCGAAGAACCACCAATCCTGACCCGCACCGTGCTCGGCGACGTAGCGGAAATCCGCCAAAACGTCCACCATCGGACGCTTGCGGAGATGGCTTTGCGCTGCGATTCCCCACGCGCAGAAGGTGCAGCGATAGGGACACCCGCGGTTGGTCTCGAAGAGCGGAACGAGTCGTTCGTCTGCGATGAAGGCATCCAGGATGCCCTGCTGATACGGCGACGGATAGGCGCGGAAGGGATCGTCCTGCGTCGACTCGACGAAGCGAAACGCATATCCCTCGGCCGCAACGAAGCATCCTGGGATCTCGCCCCCGCGGCGGTATAGCTCCGTCACCGCCGCGCCACCGCCCGATTCGACGAGCCGCCCGACCAACGTTGCGAACGGCGTCTCGGCCTGTAGCGGGATGTACGCGTCGACGTACGGATACCCTGTAAGAAAGGAGCGAATCGCCGGCGGGTCGAGGCGGATGTTCGGCCCACCCATCACCGTCAGGATCGAAGGATCACGCCGCTTGGCCAGACGCGCAACGTGGAGCGATAGCCGGGCGTTCCAGGTGTAGTTGGACAGCGCCAACACGTCCGGAGGCTTGCGGTCCAACGCCCCGATAAGATCCCCGGGGTACTTGAACAGCCGGACCTCGATGTCCGATGCGTGGTGGTGCCTGGCGGCCGAGGCGAGATAGCCCAGGTTGAGCGGGACCACGTCCAGCACCGACACCTGGTCGTGAAAGAGGTCCGCCAACCAAATCGTGAGCTTGTCGTTCATCGGCGACAGAAGGCGTAGAGGGTGTACTTATCGCTGGGCTCGTGGATGCACTCCCACTGGGACAGCCTCAGCCCCGCGGACGTCACCAGATAGGTCAGAGAGTCCGGCGTGTGCATCGTGTAGTGGTCGATAAAGAATTCCTCCCGCTCGAAGACCGTTCCGTGGGCCTGTGCACCGACCGCATCCGGGAGCTCGAGGTAGACGACGCCGTCGTCGGCCAGTCGCTCGACCGCACGCCGCAGCTGATCCACGGGATCCTTCACATGCTCGAGCACCTTGTTGAACGTGACCAGATGAAAGGTCTCGTCGCCGGCAAAGTCCGCGAGCGTACCCGCATGCGCCCCGTCGACACCGACGTGCCCCAACGCGTGCCGTGCGGCAATCGGATCGGGATCGATCGCGAAACAACGAAAGCCGAGCGGCTTCACCCCACCCAAGAACACGCACAGCCCCGTGCCGACATCCAACACGCGCGTTTCCTCCGGCACCCATCCCAAGCCGGCGACAAAGTCCGCCACGCGCCCCACCCGCTGTCGATTGTCCGACCGATCGGCCGGCAGCCCCATGATCCGGTCATACTTCTCGGCCAGGCGATGCCGGTAGATCGACTGGTTGTACGTACCGCCGTAGACGTCGTCCGCGAACAGGTTGTGCGCACTGTAGTAGACCGAGCAGCGGCGGCATTGCAGGATTCTACGGCGATACGCGGCGGGGTCGATGCCGAAGTCCGGCTCGCCCTCCGGGCGACACCGAACCTCCGCCACGACGTTGGCATCCGTCGAGCCGCACAGCCAACACTCCGTGCCGTTCGGCCTACCGCTCATCCAACCACTCCAGCACGTCCTGGGCCTCGTCTTGACAGTAGGCCTCGAACTCCTCCATGCGATCCTGTTCCACGACCATGACGAAAACACGGCCCTGAGGATTCCGCACCAGCGCCGTCTTGAAGCCCTGGTCCTTCAACCGACCGTTCACTGAGGGCGTGGCATAGAATCCCCAACCCTTGGCGGCGAAGTCGTGCTCACGGCCGGACGGCGTCACAAAGGTGACCTGTTCGTTCGGATCGAGATAGACGCGCCCGCAGTCGGACAGCTCGATGGACTGATCGCGTCCGACACGAAACGTTCGCGGGGGGTCATTCGCTGCGAATCTCATGTCCACTTCCAGTCCGGCACGATGAAGCCGGGAATCTCCCACACGCCGTTGACGCGCTTCCAGACCTTGCGGTTGCGAAACTTCTCCTCGATCTCGGCGAAATGCTCGCGTGAAATGCGGAGGAACTCGCAGAGCGAGATAATGTCGTCCTCCGGCGTCTGGTCGCCCCGCTGCCGGATCACCTCGATCGCCTCGTCCCGCGTCATCCGGCCGTTCCGAATCTCCAGGGCGAGGTTGTCGAAGAGTCTCGTGCAGCCGAACTTCAACCACTTGAAATGGTGGTGCACGGAGATGAAGTCGCAGTCGATATCGGCGTAGTTGTACAACCCGAGCCGCGGGCCCTCTCCTCGAACGCGGAAGCCATTGGCCTTGGCGACCCGGAGGCTCTCGGCCGGATCCCACGGAAGGTAATCGCCAAGGAAGAAGGAGCGCACGCCCGCACGCTGAAACGCCTCCTCCGAAGGCATGCGATACGGCTCCATATCCTTCGGCGTCAGGTCGTCATCGACCCAGTCCTCGGGCATCGTATCTTGGAGAATCCCGTGCCGCTGCCCCCAACCGGGCCCCAGCTCGTCGCTCGCCTCCGTGTCGTCGGTGCGGCCGTACTCGACGTGCGGATTCTCGCCCCATACGACGAGCGGAACCTCCATGGCCACCGCGATCCGCAGCGGAATCGAGTAGATGGCCATGTGCATCGGCACGCCGGTGCTCCCCGTTCGCACGAGCGCCTTGTACATGAACTTCCGCTCGACCTCGGGGTTGATCGTGTAGTCGATGTGGTCCACGCCCAGCCGGATCAGATTGTCGAGGTTCGCCTGGCCGAGCCCCGTCCGTCCCGGCGTCCGCCAGGTCACCGCAAGGATCCGCAGGCCGTACTCGAGGCATGTAACCACCTGCCACGTGCTGTCCTTGCCCCCGCTGACGGGGATGACGCAGTCGTATCCGCCGCCCCTCGCCTTGGCGTCTGCGAAGACCGCTTCCAGCTTTGCCCGCCGCTCGTCCCAATCGATGTCCCTTGTGCGCCTGCCGGTGTTCCGGCACGCCTCGCAGACACCCTCCTCGTCCAGCGTGACGCCGGGGCGTGTATCGGGCAGAACGCATCGCGTGCAATACCGCATGGGTACCATTGCTCCACTCAGGCCGGCGTCGTCCTACGTCGGCTTTCGCGCAACCCACAGCATGTTCGAGCTCCGCTCCTGTGCGTCGATGGCCGCTTGCACGTCATTCGCGAGCAGACCTAACGATTCCGCCAACGGGCTCTCGGCGAAGCCCTCGACCGCAAAGCACCACTGGTTGATGACCTCGAAGACGTCCGTCCCAAAGAACCACACACCCAGCGGCTCCAGGCAGGCCCCGGCCAACGTACGTCGGATCGATGCCTCGGTGAACTGATGGACCGTCGTCACGCCGTTGTAATTCGACCGCGTCGGGTGGTCCGGAAAGGTCCGAACGGCCTGGGTGACGACCGAATCGTAGTTGGTGTCCTCCGTCACGAGCAGACCGCCGGGTCGAACGGCATCGGCCGCATCCCGCACGAGCGCACCCGGATCCTCCAGGCAGTCGATCACGCCGAACAGCGAGACGACATCGAACCGCGCATCCGGGTTCTCGACACGGAACGCATCCAGCCGCTGCTCGCGGATATCGACGCCATAGTGCGCCCGTCCGAACGCGGCATCCTGCCCGGACAGCTCAAGCCCCACGGCCTCCCAGCCGCCTCGCTCCTTCAGCACGCCGAGGACCTCACCCGAACCGCAGCCGATATCCAACCAGCGCGACGCATCGGGCGATGCGAACTCCAGGACGTGCTCGACCTTGGGCCTCGCCACGTTCTCCAGGCGGAACGCCGATTTGCTCGCGTCGCAGTAGTTCCGGCCGCTGTACTCCTGATCGTCGCGGAAGAAGGCATCTCGGAAACTCCCGTCGATCAGTGTGCCGACGAAGACGTGTCGGCAGTCGCCGCGACCGCACCGGCGATACGGGAAGCCCGAGACCGAGAACTGCACGTCGGTGTCCTCGCATCCGCAGATCGGGCAGCGCTCCACAGCGCGCGTCGCACCGGCTCGGGTCGCCTCGGCGAGCAATCGCTCGGCTGACGCCTTCATATGGCGCATGAAGTCCGCGCCGTCGCGGAATCCCTTGCCCAGCTGGAAGTAGTCCAAGGGCTTTCCGTGCCGCCGAGCGATCTGTTCCGTCTTCCGCGTCATGGGTATCCGAAGCTCCTACCCAAACCGTACCGACGGGTGGCCCGTGGCTTCCGCCGCGGGGGACGCGAATCCCCGACCCCTTTGTGCCCTTCGCGTCCGAAGAGGTGGCTCACTCCGGGCGTCGCACGTTCGCCACCGAGGTCCGCCGAGATGCTTCATGTCTTGCGCGCACACACAGCGCCACCTTCAGCTACCCGAACCGCTCAAGAAAGAGCTTGGCGTTCACGAACGAGAACAGGAACTTGCTGTAGCTGTTCGGCAACGGTTCCTTGTCCAGCAGCGATTCGATGCGGCCCCGATCCACCAGGTCGAAGATCGGACCGTCGTCTAGCAAGCGGGCCCGCGTCTCGGGGCGGCTCGTGTCCACGACCGACCGGAACGCCGCGTTGAATCCCACCTTCCGGCGGTCCAATCGTACGGGGTCGTTCAAGATCCCGGCGACGGCCTCCCGCAATACATACTTGCCGTAGCCGTCGCGGATCAGATGCTCGGCCGGTATCGAGTACGCCAGCGCGAACAGCTCCGAGTCCAAGTACGGGCTTCGATTCTCCAGCGAGCACCGCATCGAGTTCAGGTCGTCCTCGTGCAGGACCGGCGGTACGCACTCGTGCATCAGCTCGTTCAACATCCGATTCCGCAGCAGCGAATCGCAGTACCTCCGCTCCGTGAACGCCTCCCGAAAGTCCGTCTTGAGCATGGAGGCGAACTCGTCGCTGTTGAGGTAGATGTGGCCTCGGAAATCCGGTTGATCGAAGTAGAGATCCGCGCGCTGCAGATGCGGATTTCGCACCTTAGGCCGCACGTGCGCTTCCCACGCTCGGCGATACCGCGCCCAATCCGGATGGTCCCGTAGCTCGTGCAGGTGCAGGTTGAAATGGTCGTAGTAGCCGGTGAACAGTTCATCCGCCCCCGTGCCGGAGACCACGACCTTGTACCCCCGTGCGGCGATCGCCTCGGACAGGAAAGAATGCACGTGATAGGAGAGCGTGCAGACGGGCGCGTCGTGGTAGTCGACGAGCTTTGCCAGATGATCGAGCGAACCACTCTTGGGGATCTCGATCGATTCGTTCTCGCAGCCCAGGTCGGCCACCGTCTGGTTGACGTTCCCTGACTCGTCGTAGCGCTCGTCCCGATCGATGATCGAATAGGTAGAGACCTGACAGCCCAGCTCCTTGGCCGCGATGGACGCCAGCGCGCCGGAATCCACACCCCCGCTCAGGCAGAACGCGATCGGCACATCGGCGCGAAGTCGAAGCTCGACCGTCCGGATCAGGCGCTCCCGGACGGCTTCGATGGCCTCGTCTAGCGACATCGGCCGCTCGTGGCACGTGGGCGTCCAGTACCGCTGGGACGATTCCGTCCCATCCGGCCTCACGAGGAGGTTCGTCGACGCCGGAAGCTCACGCAGCTCCTCGAAGAACTGCTCCTGCGTCTTGTACAGGGCCTTGTAGCCGTGAACCATGTAGCGCGCGAGGTGGCCGAGATTGACCTTCGGCCGCTCCCCGGAAAGCGCGTACACCAGCTTCGGCTCCGACCCGAAGAAGAGGGCTCCGCCGGCGCGCAGCAAGTAGAGCGGCTTCTCCCCGAAGCGATCTCGGCTGAGCAGCAAAGAGCCGTCACGGCCGTCATAGATCGCGAACGCCCACATCCCCTCGAAGTGCTCCACGCACGACGGCCCATACCGCAGATACGCCTGGAGCAGCACCTCCGTGTCCGAGTCGGTGGTGAAGACGACGCCCGCGGCCTCCAGCTCCCGGCGGAGTTCGCGGTAGTTGTAGATCTCGCCGTTATAGACGATCGTGCAATCCTCGCGGGTCATCGGCTGGTTCGCCCGTTCATCGAGATCGATGATGCTCAGGCGCGAGTGAAGCATGTGGATATGGACCCCATCGCGCCGGATGTGCGCCGTATCGCGGTGATCGGGTCCGCGCGCGATCATCTTGGCAAGCGTCTCGTCGATCCGAGCCGCCTCGATCCGTATGGGTCCGATGCTTCCCGCGATTCCACACATCCGCTTGTCGCCGCCTCCGTCTCATCCGGCCGCTGGATTCTCCGGGCTATGCGAGAAGGTCCGCCGTGATGATCTCGCCCTTCTTCAGATCTCGCTTCAGCGTCCGCCCGACCACGGCGTCCTCGCTCCCGGGCGCCAGCCCGCCGGCCGGCCGAAGCCACGTGATGTCGTCCCAGCCGATCGCGGTGTCCGCCTTCAGATCCCTGCCCGCCGCGATCGAGCGACGCAGCGCGGTCGCCGCATTGGCCTCGCACGGCTGACAGGTCTTCTCAGCCGACCCGAGCAACGTCTCCGCTTCGCGAATCCGTCGGACCAAGGCGGTCATCTCCGAGGGATCCGCCGAGAGTTGGTGATCTCGGAAGTCTGAGTGGTTCTTGTCCAGCGTAAAGTGCTTCTCCACGATCCGCGCCCCGACGGCTACCGAGAGTACGGCGGCCTCGATCCCCAACGTATGGTCCGAGTACCCCACCGTGCAGGGGAAGGCCTCGCCAAGTCGGCGGATGGCCGAGAGATTGACCTGCTCCGGCGGAACCGGATAGCCGCCCACGCAGTGCAGCAGCGCCAACTCGCCTTCCACCCCCTGCTCCCGCCACGTATCGGTGATCACGGTCTTCGCGTCGCGAACGCGACGGAGGTCGGCCATCCCGCAGGACAAGAGCACCGGCTTGGCCGTCGCGGCGATGGCTCGAAGCAGGGGCACGAAGTCGTTGTCGCCCGAGGCCACCTTGAAAGCCGGCACCAGCGGCTCGATGGCGTCCACGCTGTCCAGATCGAACGGCGTCGAGAGGAATCGCACACCGGCGTTGCGGGCCAAGTCGGCCAGGGAGGCGAACTCCTCATAGGAGAGCTGGAAGCGACCCAGCTGCCGTATCCGCTGCTCGTCGCCGGCGGATATCAGCTTCTCGGGCACGATCGTCTGGAACTTGACGGCATCCACGCCGGCCTCGGCGGCCAGCTCGATCATCCGCACGGCGAGGTCATACGACCCCTCGTGATTGTTGCCGATCTCCGCGATGACGAAGACGCGCGTGTCGGTGTCGAAGTCCCCGATCAGCATGTCGGCGGCCCCTCCCGGCAGAAGCGTTCGGCGACCGACTGTACCGTCGCCAATCGATCGTATCGTTGAACGGCGTCGGCGAGCGGCGACCCGTCGTCGGCGAACACGGCCTCACGGATCCACAGGCAGCGATCCTTGGCGCAGATAAGCAGTCCCTCTTCCGTCTTGCGGTATACGCGCCCGGGCGCGCCCCGGAACTCGAACGCCCGCAGCTTGGACGCGATCAACGTCACCCTTCGGCCCTCGTGGTACGTGAACGCGCCCGGATACGGGGGACGCAGCGCGCGAATGCGATTGTGGATCTCCTCGGCCGTGAGCATGTCCCACATCACCAGCCCGTCGTCCGGAAAGCGGAGCGGGAAATACCGCGCCTCGGCCGGGTCCTGGGGACGGGGCGTCAGCGCGTCCTCCTCGATCTGCCGCATCACCGCCAGCAGCATCTCAGGAAAGGTCTCATTTGCGATGCGGTGCAGGTCCACGATCGTATCGTCCGGGCCGATCGGGAAGGCCCGCTCAAGCAGCACGTCGCCCGTGTCCACGCCGGCGTCGACGCGGATCACCGACAGCGTGAAGAAAACCTCGCCGTTGATGAGCGCCCAGTTCATCGGCGAAGAGCCGCGGTAGTGCGGCAGCTTGCCGGCATGCAGGTTCACGGTGAGTCGTTGAGGGATCGTCAGCACGGGCTCGTGCAGGATCGGTCCGTAGCCGGCCAGGACGAAGACGTCCGGCTGCTCCGCCCGCAGGCGTTCCTGGATCTCTTCGGCATTCGGATCTTCGGGCGCGAGGGTCGGCAGGTCGTGGCGCTCGGCGACCTCCGCAACGGACGCGTACCATTTCTTGCCGCGCTGCGGATGGACGACAACCAGCGTCGGGCGGAAGTCGGCGCCGAGTAGCGCCTCCAGGCAGCTCACCCCCCGATTCCCGTTACCCCACAGCACAAAGCGCATTCGCCCTTTCCTTGTACCAGCTGACGTAACGCTCGAATCCACGTTCGATCGGGTATCGCGGGTGGTAGTCCAGCAGCGCGATCGCCTTGTCGATGCACAGCGTACCGCGCTTCGGCATGAGGCGGTCGCGCTCCTTGTGCAGGACCTTCAGACGCGGGAAGTGCTCCTTCAGGACGCGAACGAGCTCCATGAGCGAGCGCGACCGGCCGTACGTGATGTTGAACGTCTCGTTGATGGCCTCCTCCCGCTCCATGACCCGGGTGACGCCCTGCACCAGGTCTTGCACGTAGGTGAAATCGAGATAGTCCGCCCCATCCCCCTGGATCGTCACCTCCTTGCCCTGCAAAGCGTTCTCGATGAAGACCTGCCCCACGCGGCGACTGACGCATCGCTCGCCATACAACGCCGACGGTCGGATGATCGTATACGGCATGCCGAAGACCTGGTTGTAGGCGATGACCATCTTCTCCCCCGCAAACTTGAGCGCCCCATAGATGCCGATGGGATCGCACGGCGACGTCTCGGTGACCACGCCCTCCCCGAAGTTCCCGTACACCATGCTCGACGAGAAGTAGATGAAATGCTTTACGTTCAGGCACTCGGATCGCGCGTTGTCCAGGGCGTTCTCGAGCGTCCGCAGGCTGTGGTCGAACGTTGAGTGCGGATCCTTGTTCGAGACGTTGGCATGGGCAACGGCGGCGAGATGCACGATCACGTCGGGATTGATCCGGTCGAGCAGGTGCGAAAGGCAGTCGTACTCGCGCGCGTCCTGCGTATGCAGCGGGACGCCTGCCTCGCGGAGCAGATCGAGACGCTCGTTCAGCATCTGGAGGTACAAGCCGCGCTGGGTGAGCTGCTCCGGCGAAATCGATCGTGGGTTGCCCGATGCCATCGACAGCAGGTTGTTGACCATCAGGCTGTCGACGATTTCGACGTGACAGCCGCGCTTCACGAGCTCCAACGCCAGATTGTGGCCGATGAACCCGGCACCCCCGATCAACGCCACCCGTCGATTCTCCAGACTCGTCATCCCTTGCTGACCTCCTCGATGGCCTCGGCGACGGCGGCGACCATGCTGTTGACGTCCTCCGGCTGCACGTGAGGTCCGACGGGCAGGGCCAGCGAGGTGTCGCTGATCCGTGCGGCCACCGGCGTGTCGTCGTCCCGGGTGTTGTATTTGTTTCGGTAGTAGGTCATGCGCGGCACCGGCTGGGGATAGTAGATGCTCGTGCCCACGCCGCGCGCTTTGAGGGCGTCGATCAACTCGACGCGACGCCCCTGCAGCGGCTCGTCCAGCAGCATGACAAGGCAGTAGCAGGCGGCGTCTTCGAGCGTCTCTTCGGCGCCCAAGACGTGAAGGCCGTCGATCGACGCCAGCCCGTCCGCCAACGCGCGGAAGTTCCGCCGGCGATCCCGCAGGAATTCGGGGAGCTTCTTGAGCTGTTCAACCCCCAGGGCCGCGCTGATCTCGTTCATGCGATAGTTCAAGCCCAGCAGCTGCACGTCGTACATGCCGGGGATGGGGCGTTCGCCCACGACATTCCGATCGATGCCGAACGCTCGATATTGCGACGCCGCCCGGGCCACGTCCTCGCGGCGGGTGATCAGCATCCCGCCCTCCCCCGTCGTCATGACCTTCACGGGATAGAACGAGAAGCAGCCCACGTCGCCGACGAGCCCGGCGTGCGTTCCGTCAATGTTTGTTCCGAGCGCCAGGGCACAATCCTCGATGACGGCCAAGCCATGCCGTTCGGCGATCCTCATGATCGGGTCCATCGCGGCGGGGAAACCCAGATAGTGCACCAGCGCGATCGCCTTCGTCCGCTCCGTGACCGCAGGCTCGATCCGTGCAGGGTCGATGTTTCCCGTCCGCGGCTCGGAATCGACGAAGACGCAGGTAGCCCCCACCAGCTCGACGGCGTGCGCCGTTGCCACGTGCGTCTGCGCCGAGACAATCACCTCGTCGCCCGGGCCGATTCCCAGGGCAAGACACGCCAGATGCAGCGCCGCCGCGCACGACGACGTCGCCACGGCATGGTCGGCCCCCGTTAACGCGGCGAAGTCCGCCTCGAATTGCTTGACGAGAGGCCCGTGCGTCAGGATGGGGCCCTCCAGCACGCGTTGCACTGCTTGGCGCTCGGCCTCATCGAGCATGGGCCGACCAAACGGGATCGTTCGGATCGCTGGGGCGGGGTGTTCTTGTCTGCTTGTCAGCGTTGTCACTACAGGGCCCTCACCGACTGCGTCGTGCCCTCGGCTACCGCCTGCTCGATCGCCAGGCAGACCGCCATTGTTTGAAACACCTCATCCCTTCCCACCGCCGGCTCTTTCCCACTGAGGATCGCGTCGAGAAACTCGCCGATGAGCGCGCCCTTCTGGACGCCCGGATAGGCCTCGGTTACGGCCGTCGGCACAACCTGCGGGTCGCGC
>CAZKCX010000151.1:0-11881 GCA_964550865.1 uncultured Planctomycetales bacterium | reverse complement strand
GCATCCGAGTCCGGGAGGGCATGCCGTCATCGCCCTGGCCTGGCTCGAGGCCGTGGGCGCAATGCCGACGTAAGGGGGAGCGGGCGACGACCGTTTCGGCCGCCGGCGACTACTTGGTCAGGCGGAGCTTCATGCCCGGGCGAAGCTTGCTGGGGCTGGGGCAGACGTCCTTGTTGAGCTGCAGGAGTTCCTTCCACCGGGTGCCGTCGCCCCAGACCTCCCGGGCGATGGCGTACAGGCTGTCGTCCTTCTGCACGACGTAGAACTTCGGCGTGGCGGGCTTCTTCTCGGATTCCTTTTCGGGCGGCGCTTCCTTCTTGGCTCGCTCTTCCGTCCGTTTCCGCGCCGCGGCAATTTCCTTCTTGCTCGGCTTGGACGTCGCACCGGTCAAGACGTCCAACGGCGGGATGATGAGCTTGACGCCGACACGCAACCGACGGGCGTCGGGAATCCTCGGGTTCGCCTTGAGCAGCAACTTCGCATACTTCTGGCTGCCGTAGTGCTTGGCCGCGATCGTGGCGAAGGTCTCGCCCTGCTTGACGTCGTGGAATCGGATCTTCGGCTTGGGCGGCTTCTTCTCGGCTTCCGCTCGCTCCTTCGGCTCGGCCCCTTTTTTCTTCTCCCGCTTCTTCTCGGCGGCCGCGCGGTCCCGGATCGGCGGGATGACGATCTCCCGCTTGGGCGCTTCTGCTTTGGCCTCTTGAGGCTTCTCCTCCTTCTTCGGCCGGGGCGAGACCTTCGGCGGCTTCGCGCCGGGCGGAGCGACGATCGGGGGCTCTTCCGCCTTCGGCCGCTTGGCGGCGAGCTTCTTCTCGATCTTGTCCAGGCTGACACGACGGTTGGCCTCGGCCTGCGCGACGCGCTTCGGCTTGGTTGTGGGGGCGCGCTTGGCCCGGCGAGCGGGATCATTCGCCGCCTTCGCGGTCGTGACCCGTTTGGGCCGCTGACGCTTGGGCGCCGCCGTCCGCTTTTTCGGACCACGGGCGGACTCGTCCTCCGCACGGTCGCGCGACGAGCTGAACAGCGGAGGCGGTAACGGAACGGAGGCGCTGTCGGCCTTCTCCATCCCCTCGCCCTGGGCGATGGCGATGGGCTCGGGGTTCTCTCGGCCCAGCATGTACCATCCCATGACGGCCAGCACGGCCAATCCGAAGACAATGCCAAGCTTCACATCGGTACGCATGGGCGTTCCTCGCTCGGACTTCCGGGGCATGACGCCTGTACGCTCTCCTCCGGCGGCCGGGATCGCCGCCAAGAGGAATGCCATATCCAGGGCCTGCGATACCGCCCCATGATACCATCGGCGGCGTGTAGGTCAACATTAATACCGATGGTCCAGACCGTTACGGGCCCGCGGCCGGTCCGCCTGGCCGCCTGTTCCCGGGTCCGATATAATCATCCGTTTCGCGTCACCCGAGCCAAGACGGAAAGGACCACGATGGAGTTTCCTCGACGCCGCCTTCGCTTCGCCGACCGGGCGACCCACGCCCTCGGCCTCATGCTCATCGTGCTGGCGGGCCGTTCGGACGTCCAAGGCGCCCAGGCCGCGCAGGACCCCGCCGATCTGCCCCCGCTGACCGACTATACCATCCACGTCATGGCCCAATCCCACATGGATCCCGTCTGGCGGTGGCGGCTGTATGAAGGCCACGACCTGATCCATGACACCTTCGCCCAGGCGGTCCGCTTCATCGACGAGCGCGACGACTTCATTTTCAACCAGTCGTACGCGTGGATGTACGCCCGGATCGAGCGGACCGATCCCGAGCTCTTCGCCGCCATCAACAAGGCCGTTCGGGCCGGACGATGGTGCGTCGTCGGCGGGACGTGGGTGGAGGCCGATCAGAACCTCACCGGCGGAGAGGCCATGGTCCGTCAGCACCTCTGCGGACAGCGCTACTTCCGGGAGGCCTTCGGCGTCACGGCGAAGGTCGGGTGGAACGTCGACGCGTTCGGTCATGCCTGGTCGCTGCCGCAGATCATGGCCAAGTCCGGCCTGACGTCGGACGTCATCACGCGCTGCGGACCGGGCGAGATCCTCTCCGACTGGCAGGGGCCGGACGGTTCGACGGTCATGCTGGTGGACGTCCGGGCGCTTTTGGACAAGGCCGGCGACACGCTGGGCGGTATCAAGAGCCCGGCGCAGATCTTCGGCATCATGCCGAAGCTTCGCGTGCTTTTCCACGAGGTGGGGCTCAAGCACCTCTTCGCCGCCACCGTCGTCGGCGATCACGGCGGCGGGCCGACGCGTCGCGAGCTGGCCATCTTCGACGCCATCGGCCAAATGAAGAGGATGCCGAAGATCGTGATGGACAGCGCCGACCACGCGCTCGAGACCATACGGAAATCGGCCGGCGACCTGCCCACACACCGCGACGAGCTGAACTACGTGTTCCGCGGGTGCTACACCAGCCAGGCGGAGATCAAGCGACGAAACCGCACCGACGAGCAGTGGCTCACGACGGCCGAGAAGGCGTGCGTCCTGGCGTCGCTCTTCGGCAAGGCCGAATACCCGCAGGCGAAGCTGCGCGGGGCATGGCACGACGTGCTGTTCAACCAGTTCCACGACATCCTCCCCGGCACGAGCATCCGCCGCGTGCAGGACGACGTCGACGCCATCTACGATCGCGCCGAGAATACCCTCGAGGGCGTTACCGAAACCGCCCTGCAAGCGATCGCCGATTCGCTCGACACCCGCGGCGAGGGCCAGCCCGTCGTCGTCGTCAACCCGCTGTCGTGGAAGCGGGACGATCTCGCGTCCGTGATCCTCGACTACAAATACGTGCCGAGCTCCGTGCGGATCCGAGACGCGGAGGGCCGAACGTTCCCCGGACAGGTCGTCGGCCACATGAAGATCTACGAGTCGTTCGAGCGGTGCAGGATCGTCTTCGTCGCGCGAGATGTTCCGCCCGTCGGGGCGTCGGTGCTCTGGGTCGAGGGGCTCAGCAAGTCCGGGCGGCCGCTGCGGACGCTCGACCATTTCGACGTGCCCGTCACGGAGGAGCTGTACAAGGCATATCGCGAGAAGGGCACGTATTGGAAGGAGGCCAGGCCCGCCAAGCCCGCCGAAGACGCGACGCTGTTCGCCGAGCCGAAGGACTCATGCCTGGAGAACGCGCGCTACCGCGTCGTCCTGAACGGCAAGACCGGTCACGTGGCCGAGATCACGGACAGGAAGTCCAAGCGGAATCTGCTGAAGCCCGGGGAATCGGGCAATCGACTCGAGCTGATCGAGGAGGCCGGCGGGGCGGACGCCTGGCGGCTCAAGCCCACCGACAAGAAGACCGTTCTCGATCGGCCGAGCTCCATCTCCTGGTTCGCCAACGGGCCCGTGATGGCCGGCGCGGAGGTCCGCTACGTCCATGGAAACTCGGTCTTCGAGCAGCGGATCGCCCTCTACGACGGTCTCGATCGTATTGACATGACCAACCAGACCGAATGGCGCGAGCGCAACACGATGCTGAAGGTCCGTTGGCCGATCGCCGCCCCCGCCGAGGGCTGGGCGCGCGAGATCCCCTATGCCTGGATCACGAAACCCATGGACGGCCAGGAAGTGCCCGCCCAGCGTTGGGTGGATGTCTCCGGGGATACCTGGGGGGTTAGCCTCTTGAATGACGGGCGCTACGGCCACGACTGCCAGGACGGCGATGTGGGCCTCACGCTCCTGCGGAGCAGCACGAAGCCGGATCCCGTGGCCGACGTCGGCATCCACGCCGTGACGTATTCGCTCTGGGCGCACGACGGTCCGTGGAAGCCGGAGCAAACCGTTCGCCGCGCGGCGGAGTTGAACGCCCCGCTTATGGCGCGAGCCGTCGCGCCGCATGCGGGTTCGACACGGTCCTGCTCGCTGCTCCGCGTGGACCCAGCGAACGTGATCGTCTCGGCCGTCAAGCGCGATTGGGACGGCAAGGGGTGGGTCGTTCGGCTCTGGGAGACGTCCGGCAAGCCCACGGACGTCACATTGACGCTCTGCCGACCCATTCGGCGGGCCGAGGAGACCGACCTGATCGAGGATCGTGTCGGTCCGGCGGAATCCGAGGGCGCGAAGCTGACCTTCCGCATCGGCGCGCACGAGATCAAGACGTTCCGCGTCGAGCTGTAGGAGCAGACGGGGGATACCGAACGGGGCCGGGCGCCGACCCCCAAGCGATCCGACACGGGTTGCGTGGAATCCTGGACGTCCTCGCGGTCATTGCTTCGCGGGCAGGAGCGCGAAGACGCGCGTCGGACCGGACTGGAACACCCGACGGAACGACGGCTCCGCCTCGGCCCACGCCGCCTCGACGACCGGCTGCTCACGGAACGGCGTCGTCAAGAGGTACCGCGGCCGCGCGCGTCGAACCTGCTCCAGCCAGAACGCGCGGTCGGGGTTTCCGCGGTACAGCGCCACGACCTTCGGCAGGAGGGTGCGCCCGGTGAGGCGCTCAGGAACGGGCGGCAGGTCTCGGATGCGCTCCGCCCCCGGCTGAATCGGCAGATAGACGGCCCGGCGTCGGTAGTGGAATCCCATGAGCGGATAGCACATCGGCGTGCCCGTGTAGGCGATGGTATCGCCCGGCCGGGCATTCTTCTCGATCCAGGCCCACGCCGGCCCGAGGCCGCGGTCCTCGTAGCTCACGGCATAGAGCGGACCGCGGGCCCAGCGGCAGTCCTCGACGAAGTTCCCCCACCCCACGTAGAAGATCGCGATAACGGCGAACCCCACGAGGGGGAGCACGACCATCCGGACCTCCGGACGAGGGGCGATGGCGCGCTTCCATGCCAGGCGGGCCAAGACCAACCCAGCGGCCAGCAGCATCCCATACAGGGCGGACTCGATCAGTATCGGCCACACGAGCCCGCGCGAGAGCGAGGCCAGGAGCAGGCCACCACCCAGGATGTTTTTGGCGGCCCGAGGCAGCGGCGCGTGCGCGATCGCCAGGCCCGTTGCCGCGAAGAGCAGGCAGAGCAGCGGAAACACGTAGCGGATCTCACGATCGGGGGAGGCGAAGAAGAACGTCCCGAGCAAGATCGGCGGGCCGAGGAGGCAGGCAAGGATACCGGGGGCTCGCCAACGACGTCGGCACGTGACTAGCGCGGCGAGCCACCCGATCGCCAACAAGGTGGCCAGCCATCCGGGCAAGCCGAACCGCCCCTTGATCACAAACGTGTCCACCAGCGACGAGAGCGTTCGATCCGCCGGCGCGACCGCCGTGGCGAACAGCCCGGGTAGGAGTGTCCAGCTGCCCAGCCGGACCTCAATGGGAAACAGCGGATTGCCCGTCAGCACGAGGTTTGGCACGTACCATGGACCCGCGAGGAGGATCAGAGGCACGAGCGCCCAGAGGATCTGTCGGCGTCCGGGCTTCCGGCCGACGAGACCCAGGGCCGGCACGAGCAACATCGGCACCGACAGCAGCGCCACGTACTTGGTCGCCAGCAGGAGACCGAAGGCCAGCCCCAGCCGCAACCCGCCGGCAAGCGACGCCACATCCTCGCGTGTCAGCGCGACCACCGACGCCACGAAGCAGGCCGCCAGCATAACGTCGTCCTTTGCTTGCAGGCCCTCTCCCAGGAAGGGTCGGGAGACACAGCACGCCGAGGCCGCGGCGGCGGCGAGGAACGCAGCGGTCCCCGCTCCGCGAAGGAGCCGGTAGATCGCCAGGCCCAGCGCCGCGAGAAACGGGAGTTGGGCGAACCGCGCCAACACATCGCTGCCCATCGGGAGGATCCACCACGCAAAGACGCACGACGGATGCAGGGGGGAGAAGGTATTCGCCGGGTTGTGGAACCAGACGGGGATGAGCTCGATGCGCTCTTGCTGGACCCACCGCGCCGGAAAGGCGAGATGGTAGACGAGGGCGTCGGTCGTGAGCGACGGGAGGATGCGCGACAGGTACGCCGCCGCAAGGACCAGGCAGGCGACGAACAGGGCGAGGATGCAGGCGAAGCGGACTTCGCGGTCCGCCGCGCCCTCGATTCGCTCATCTCCGGGAGGTCTTCGCAAGCGATCGAGGGCGACGACCGCGACTGTGAGGAGGAGGACGACGACGAGAAGACCCGGCAGGTGGAGCTGGCCGATCGATCCAAGGAGCAGGACGAGGCCCCCGGCGAGCGCCGCCCACCACAGCAGCGAGTCCAGCAGTCGTTGGGAGGGCTCGCGGGAGGGCGTGAGACGTCGGGCGGCCACGAAGGCAACGTAGCCGATGGCTGCATTCGGGCCGACCGTGAGGATGAGTCCAAGATCGGCCTCGTGGAGTCCTTCCACCTCGGCTCCTCGTTGACGTCCGCCGGGCCGACCCGCGGCGAGCATGCCTGGCCGGCGTCGTCGATGCTCCGACTAGCGCGTCTCGATCAGACGATCCCCTGCTCGCCGAGCCATCGTTCGGCGTCGATGGAGGCCTTGCAGCCCATGCCGGCCGCCGTGACGGCCTGTCGGTAGGTCGCGTCGGCCACGTCACCGGCGGCGAAGACGCCCTCAACGCTGGTGTACGTGCGGAACGGGTCCTGGAGCTTGATGTAGCCCTTCTCGTCGAGGTCGAGCTTGCCCTGGACGAACTCCGTCGTCGGCGTGTGGCCGATGGCCAGGAACATCCCGCCGACGGAGAGCGTGCTTTCCTCCTCCGTCTTGACGTTCTTGAGCTTCAGGGATTCGATCCGGTCGTCGCCCACCACGTCGACCACGACCGTGTCCCAGACGAACTCGATCTTGTCGTTGTCGAAGGCCCGCTGCTGCATGACCTTGCTCGCGCGGAGCTCGTCGCGCCGATGAATCACATACACCTTCGCGGCGAACTTGGTCAGGTAGAGCGATTCCTCCATGGCCGAGTCGCCTCCGCCGATGACGGCCAGCTCCTTGTCGCGAAAGATCGGCAGCGCCCCGTCGCAGATGGCGCACGCGCTCACGCCGCCCCCGGATTGGGCCAGCCGCTGCTCGTTCTCGAGCCCGAGCCAGTTCGCCCGCGCGCCCGGCGCGACGATGACGGCGTGCGTTCGGATCTCCTGGTCCTGGCTGTCCCGGAGCACGAAGGGTCGCTGGGAGACATCGATGTCGTCGATGTCCTGGGTGACGATCCGCGTATCGAAGCGCTTGGCCTGCTCGCGGAACTTCTGCATCATGTCGGGTCCCTCGACGCCCTCGGGGAAGCCGGGGTAGTTCTCCACGTCGGTGGTGAACATGAGTTGCCCGCCGGGGATCTCGTTCATCGCGCCGACGCGCTTCGGCTTGCCTTCGTACACGAGCGGATCCAGATCCGCCCGCGCGGCGTAGATGGCCGCCGTCCAACCCGCCGGACCGGAACCGATGATCACGACCTTCTCGACGTCTTCCGCCATGGGTGCCTACCCTTCCCTGTACCCGAGTTGACCGATCGCTCGCCTGCCGCATTGAGACCGGACCATTATGGTCCGCCGCGGGCTCGACGTCCATGCCGTCTTGGACACCGGCTCGCGGCCGCCGTCGAAAGCGACCTGCGTATCCCATCGGATGCCGCCTGCGGGCCGCCGCGCGCAAACGAAAACGCCCTCCGACAACCTTGCGTCGTCGGAGGGCGGGAATGTCTGCCTCGATGCGGAGATGCCTAGAACTTGACCTGGAGCTGCACGCGGACCATGTCGACCTCGTCGTTCAGGCCCCAGTTGGCGGACGAGGACACGCAAGGCGATTCGGAGATCCTCGTGTAGTCGGCCTGAACCAACACGTTGTAGGTGCTGAACGGGAAGTAGTTCACGCCGACGGCATACTCCCAGGCCGCGTCGTTTCCGTGGTCCCAGACTCCGCCAAGTCGTCCCGCCACCTCCACCTTCTTGGGGATCACGAAATACCCGACCTGCACGTAGCCGCCTTGTTGATGCGTTGCATCGTCGCGGCCTGTGAGCAATTCCCACTGGCTGTACTTGCTGTCGCCGTCGATCGTGCGGACCCAGTATTCGGCCGTGGCCGAAAAGCCCCGATAGCGGAACGCCACATCCGCACCGAACTGGAAGTAGTCGGTACCGGTCAGATCCGCGACGGCCGTGCCGCCGAGCCCCCGCCCGCGTCGAATTCGATCTGGGATGCTGTACCACGCGCCGGGGTTCAGGTCCCCGTTGTCGTCGCCGAACCCCATGCTCATGCCGACCTCGAGCTGCGGGTCTTTGGAGAAGGCCAGATCGCTCTCGGTCATGATCGGCCCGCCCAAGAGGTGTGCGATCAATCGACCGCCGTAGATGAAGTTCGTATCCATCTGCTCGATCGTGTCGTTCGCATTGGCGATGCCGTTGGCGATACCGGCGATGTACGTCAACTTCTTGGCGATCGTACCGTGCACGGCCAACGCGATCGATCGATCCAGGTTGAAGAACTCGTTGGCCAGCGAGCGGTCGACGAACTGGAGCGTCGACTTACTGCTCAACTCCTGCCGGCCGAAGGGCAGCTTGACCAGACCGGCGGTGAACTGCAGTTCCGGCATGGCAGCGTAGTTGATGTAGGCGTTGTAGGTCCGCCAGTTGTGCGCCGAGTCGGTGTCGCCCAGCACGACGATCTTATAGGTCAGCTTCGGATCGTGGATGTGCCCGCCGAAGGTCAGGAACAAGTCCTCGATCTCGAAGGCGTTGATGTCGTCCCGCTTCTGCCGACCGACCACCGTCGGGTCGTCGGTCTGCCGGGCCATGCCCGTCCAGCGGAAATGCATATATCCGTTGATCTTCAGCAGGAACTTCTCGTCGCTGCTCTTGATGTAGAACCCGCGATCGTAGCCGACCTGCTGCACGTCGGGATAGAGGCTTTCGCGGAAGCCGCCGTCGCTCATCAGCTCGGCCACGATCCGCTTGACCTCGGCCACACGCGCACCGTCGGCGGAGCGTTCCTCGAGCGTGCTGACCTCGCCTTCGAGGGATTGGATCCGCTGCTGCTGGGCCTTCAAGAGTCCCTCGAGCTGCTCCACCCTCTGCGAGAGGTCCTGGTCGTTCGCCGTCGGCGTCGCGCGGACCAGCTCCACGTCCGAACCACCGATGGCCGTCGTCGGCAGCATGCCGACCAGGGCAACGGCTACGGCCATCACGCTTGCACTCCATCGCATTGCACACATCATCTGGCTTCCTCCGTTAAACCATTGGGGTAGGCCTGCCGAACGAGGGTCGAGATCGACCGGCAGGGCCGCTCGAATGTCCTACGTCGCCGACGATCGACTCCGCGCCCCGACGCGCAGTCGAAGCGGTACGTCGTCCCATGAACAGATCGCAGAAGGACAGCGCTTGGGAATGCAAAAGATGGCGGGTGTTGTCCCAAGGTCCGCGCTCCCACTCGCATCCTTGCGCCCGGGGCACACGACGACGACGTGACTCATTGCCCCTTGGGGATGCTTCCTGACGGAAACTTCGACAGACAACCGGTGTTTCGAGATTCTCTCCCGCGCCGGCGAGAGTCTACCACGGGTCGCCTGCGACATCAAGCATGTATTCAGCAACTATTATCGGTCAGACAAGCACTTGAGTTGACCCGAACCTGAAATCTCACAGCGGTCGGTTGTCCCCTGTCTCCGGTCCGCGTGTTGGGCGTTCCCGGAGCTGCTGGGTTACGGACTTCGTCGGGAGGAGGCGCTCAAGGCGGAGCGGAACCTTAGCGCATGGGGGGCATAGACCTCTTGCGAAGGCATTCGTCGCTCATCGCAAGCCATCGGGGAGACGTGGTTCGGGTTTGTACCTAGGGCTGAGGAATCAGGACCTCGTAGGCGAAATAGAAAGTCGGGTCATCCAGCCAGCATCGGGACCGACGAATTCGTTCGCAGGAATCCACGCTCACCCCGACGCGATCATCAGACCAAGCCCAGGATAAACTCGAGCGTTACGCTGACTCCGCGCTGCGCAAAGATGCCCTCAAGCAGCAACCCAATGATCTTCATGGCCTGATCTGGGTTCGAGCCCGCCCAGGCGGCCAGTGCGAGAATATCGAGGTTCTCCGACCGACGCCAAGGCCATGGATCGCGAACGAGGGCCACATGCCCGTCGTAATAGGCCACATTGCCCATCTTGGCCGGCAGGATGTCGACGCCTTCGGGCGGGTTCTGGATGACATACCCCTCCGGACCGTGATACGAGCCGACCATATCGCCGGCGAGGCCGTGGATCGTGTCCGCCCCCATCGGGAAGCCCGACATCTCTACGGTGCCGCCGTCGTTGTAGTTGCCTGCGACGTGGAAGTCCCACTGTTCGTCGAGCATCATGATCATCGCCGCCGGAGAGTAGACGCCACTGATCTTCATGATCTCGCCGGGATGGAAGTCCTCGCCTCCGGCGTCCGCATCGTTGAGGAGTCCGGACAGGAGCTTGCGGCCCAGCACCGAACGGGTATAGTTGAAGATGTCTTGCGTCTTGCTGCTGTCCTTGATGCGCTCGAACTCAGGGCAGCGGTAGATCTCCTCAAAGCGCGTGTAAGGAAACAGGGTTCCGTCACGGACGCTCAAGCCTGCGTTGATCAGGGTGTTCCAGCCGGCGCGGTCCGCCAAGTAGACGGCCTCGTATCTGAAGTACGCTCCCGGGAAGAGCCAGCTCTCGTGTTCCCACAGCTCAAGCTCTGACTTCCCGAGGTTTGCATAGGTTTCCTCCTCACTTACGTCCTTGTGGCCGGCGGCGATAAAGGGGGGGCACTCGTCGTAGTCATCCGCGTAGATCAGCATGGCCTTGGTGAGCTGGCCGATCCGCGAAGCGCACAGCGTGCTTCGTGCCTGCGCCCGGGCCTTGCTCAACGAAGGCAGCAGGATCGAAATGAGCAGCGCGATGATCGCGACGACCACCAGCAGCTCGATCAACGTGAAGGCCGAGGCACGGTTTTTTCGTGAACACATGAAAAGCTCTCCCGATGCGATCGCTCACAAGACTAACGGCCGCTTTCGTCAATCCCCTTTCACGCCGCTCGTCCTCGGCGTGGTCGAAAGCCCCTGGGGGACGACTGGGCCGGAGACGGATTGCGACATCGCCTGGGCGAGGCGCGAAGGCCGACGTGGGCCCAGTCCCCCAATGACGGCGGAACTACATGAGCAGCTGAATCAGCATGTCCATTGTGATGCCGATGCCGCGTTGAGCGTAGATCGACTCGATCAACAGTCCGACGATCTTCATGGCGTCCTTGATGTTGTTCTCGTCCTGGGCCCAGGCACCGAGCGTCGCCAGATCAATCTCACCCGTTCGCCACGGCCATGGATCTCGCTGCAAGGCGACGTGCCCGTCGTAGTAGCCCATGTTCCCCATTTGGGAGGGCTGGATTTCGATAGGGGGATTGGCGATCACGGTCCCTTCCGTCCCGTGGTAGGACCCGAGCATGTCCCAGGCGAGGCCGTGAATCGGGTCGCCCGCCATCCAGGCCCCGGACATCCCGAAGCTTCCGCCGTCGAGGTAGTTCCCTGCGCAGTGGAAGTCCCACTGCTCGTCCAGCATCATGATCATCGAAGCCGGGGCATAGACCGCACTGATCTTCATGATGTGACCGGGTTGGAAGTCCTCCCCGTTGGCTTGCGGATCATTCACAAACTGCGAGTACACCTTGCGGCCCATGACGGTTCGCGTGTAGTTGAACAGGTCCTGGGTCTTGGTGCTGTCCTTGATGCGTTCGAACTCGGGGCAGCGGTAGAGCTCGTCGAACCGCGTGTAGTCGAACAGCGTCCCGTCCTCGATGCGGAGGCCGTTGGCGATCAGTTGGTTCCACTGCCCCCGGCTTGCCAGCCACGCCTGCTCGTCCACCCACCAGTGGCCGGGAATGAGCCAACTCTCATGGCGAGCGAAATAGCCGGCGGTGTGCTTCGGTGGACTGCCCAGGTGGTTGTATTCCTCGGCCATCTCGTCGATGTCTTCGAAGCCGACGCCGACGAACGGCGGCGTCTCGCTGTAGTCGTCGGCGTAGATGATCATGGCCTTGGTGAGCTGGCCG
>CAZKCX010000150.1:0-11889 GCA_964550865.1 uncultured Planctomycetales bacterium | reverse complement strand
AATATCTTTGATCATTAAAGGTGAGCAGATAAAGGATGGCGTGCGGTAATTTTTGGCAAGTTCGGGGTGCGAGAAAACCACCGTCGGCACGACGCGGTAGTCCTCGATCGTCGGCTTGCCCATGATGTTGTTCGCCGCGACCGTTCCCTGGCGGTACGCCACGTGGGCGTAGGGCCCACGTCCCGTGATGTCGCCGATGGCGTAGACGCTCTCGACGCTCGTCCGGCATTGCTCGTCGATGGTGACGAAGCGTCCGGCGGTTTCCACCCCTGCCCGTTCCAAGCCTACATCGTCGATCCGCGTCCTTCGGCCGACGGCCACCAGCAGCCGCTGCGTCTCAATCCGTTTGCCGTCGGCCAGCGTGGTGACGACACCGTCCTCCCGCACCGAGACAGTATCGACCATCGCGCCGCAGTGCACGGTGACCTTGCGCTTCTTCAGCGACTTGGCGACTTCCTTGGCGGCCACGCCATCGACCGTGGGTAGAATCCGGTCACGGGCCTCGATGAGCGTGACGGCGACGCCGAGCTCGGACAGCATCGTCGCGCTCTCCACACCGTTCGGTCCCGCCCCGATGATCGCGATTGATTCAGGCAGCGTCTGCATGCGCAGTAGCTGATCGGTGTTCAGAACCCGTTCGCCGTCGGCCTCGATGCCGGGCAGCGTGGCGGGCGTCGTTCCCGTCGCGAGGATCACGTGGCGCGCGGAGAACCGCGAATCGCCGTCCTCGCTCTCGACGTGCACCGTGTTCGCGTCGACGAGTCGCCCGCGGCCATGGACGACCTGAATCTCTCGCTCCTTGAGTAGGCTGCGGAGTCCCTTGGTCAGGCGATCGACCACCTTGTCCTTGTGGGCGACCATCTTGGCGAAATCCACCGTGAGCCCGTCGGCGTGAATGCCCATCGCGTCGGCGGTCCGCATTTCCGCGCAGAGCCCCGATGCGTGAAGGAGCGTCTTGGTCGGGATGCACCCGGTGTTCAGGCAGACGCCGCCCACGCGGCCGCACTCGACTAGCGTCGCCCTTCCGCCCAGGGCGGCGATACGCAGCGCGGCCACATAGCCCCCGGGCCCCGCGCCGATGATGACGGCGTCACAGTCCTGCTGCGACACGATGGCTTCCTCGCGACTTCGCACACTGATTGGATCCGGCCGGCGTGCCGTCAGTGACGCAGGGGCCTCTCGGGATACCGATTCCGTCGGTCCCTGCGGGGCCTCGGCGTACGGACGCTAACCGCGATCATCTGGACAGGTGGGCGGACTCGCGACGGAACGGCGGTCCGCGCAATTCGGAAGATCGCCGACACCGCCAGCATCCAAATCCACACCACGATGGAATGCGACTGTTCCATGCAAGTCAGGATACCATGTCATCCCTCGACGCAAAAGGGCGGAACCCACCCGCAGTCGCGACGCCCCTTTGCGGTTCGCATGCCGGTGGAATACGATACCAGGCGACCGACCGAGGTGGACGATGGCCATCCCCGCACCGACCGACGAGAAGCTGCAAGCCTTGAAGGATCGCATCCGCGCCCATCCACGTGTGATCGTGGCCTTCAGCGGAGGCGTCGACTCGACGCTCGTGCTCCAGGTCGCGCTCGACTGCCTGGGTCCGGAGAACGTCCTGGCCGTGACGGCCGATAGCCCGAGCGTGCCGAGGCATGAGCTGACCGAGGCCAAGGCGCTCGCGGAAGAGTTGGGCGCGACGCACCGTGTCATCGAGACCCACGAGCTGGATGACCCCCGATATGCGGCCAATCCACAGGACCGCTGCTACTACTGTCGATTGGACCTGCACGCCAGGTTGCGGGCCCTCGCCGAGGCGGAGGCCTACGATGCGATCCTGTGCGGCGCGAACGCCGACGACCTGGGCGATTTCCGCCCCGGCCTGCAGGCGGCGGCCGAATACGGAATCGAGAGCCCGTGCGCCGATGCAGGGGTGACCAAGGCCGACATTCGCCGACTGAGCAGGCAGTTCGGCCTCCCGACGCACGACAAGCCCGCGAACCCGTGCCTCTCCACGCGGATCGCCTATGGCATCCCGATCACTTGCGAGGTCCTCTCCCGGATCGAGCGGGCGGAGGAGTTCCTCCGCGGCTATGGCCTCCGCGAGTTCCGTGTGCGTCATCACGGCGATCTCGCACGGATCGAGCTGCCGCCGGGCCGAATCGCGGAGTTCCTCGAACCCCAACGCCGCGCGGAGGTCGTCCGCGCCCTCCGCAACCTCGGGTACCACTACGTCACGATCGACCTGGAAGGCTTTCGCAGCGGGAGCATGAACCAGGGGATCGAGCCGACCTAGTACTGCATTTCAGAAGGTTCGCAACTACATGCGCGAGCCGCTTGTGGTGAGCTGCGTCGAGCCGCCGGATTCATCCGGCGCGGCCGCGCGGCATGAATGCCGCGGCTCGGGCAGCAATAGTGGCGGGTGCGATCCTGTCCATAGTCGCACGACTTGTGAGACGCGGTACTAGACCGCTTCCTCCCAACCCTCCGCGGAGCGAATCCAAGACTACGGCGTCGCGGCCTTCAGCGTCTCGATGGCCGTTCGGGCGACCGTATCGGGATCGGGCTCATAGATGAACGGCTCGACGCTGACCCAGCCGCGATATCCGCTTTCGGCCAGGGCGGCCAGGATCGGCTTGAAGTCGACGGGATCGGGTCCCATACCGGGGCCATGCCGCGTGGGGTCGTTCGCATGGACGTGCTTGGCCCGCGCCGCGTACTTCCGAATCGTACCGAGCACGCCGTCGGGCATGGAGGCCATCGCCTTGACGTCGATCATGATGTCGATGCCCTCCGCTCCGACCTCGTCGGCCAGTGCGGCGGCCTCGTCCACGGTCGTGATGATGTTCGTCTCTTGCGGCGAGAGGGCCTCGATGCAGATCGTCACCCCCCGCGCCTGGCAGACGGGCGCCACCTGCCGCAGTCCGTCGGCGAATCGCTTGGTGGCGTCCTCCAGGGTGTCCGGGGGCTCCACGTTTCGCTGCTTGGGCGAACCGAGGATCATCACCTTGCCGCCGAGGTCCCCACAGAAGTCGACGAGCTTCTTCAGGTAGTCGACGGTCTTGCCCCGCACCGCGTCGTCGGGCGTGGTGAAGTGCAGCCCCGCCGGGGCCGCAAAAAGCCAGTGCAAACCGACGATCGCGACGCCGGCGTCCTGGGCGGAGGCGACGATCTCCTTGCGCCGCCCCGCGTCGATCTCGTCCACGCTGTCGGCCAAGGTGAATGCGGCGATCTCCACACCGTCAAATCCCATGCCGGCCGCCGTGCGGAATACCTCGTCGATGGGCTTCTTGCCCCATAGCTCGTTGCAGATGGCGTATTGAAACATGCGGGTCTCCTTCGTGGACGACCAGGATAGCCGATGCGTCGCCTTGCCTAAAGGCCTCGGGCTGGTGTGTGCGGAGACAGGGATGGCAGGTGAAGCGCGCTCGGATGCACGCGCGAAGGCAGGAACGGATCCGGCCGGCAACGGCGCCGGTTGCGTACGGAGAGAACCTTCCCTCCGGTAACTACCTTCCCGCTCGGGCCCGCTGCTTGCTGGTGGGGATGTTCTCCAGACGGGCCTTGAGCTTCTCGAACATCTCGTCCACGGGGGCATCGAGTTCCTGCAGGGCCTGGGCCATGTCGGGTGAGCGGTTCTCCCGAAGCGCCGCGCGGAGGCGATCGTAGTCCGCCTTCCGCGAATCGCGGTAGCGACGCGCTCGCTTCTTCATGTCCGCCAACATGGCACGAGCCTGGTTCGCTTGCCCCTCGTCCAGGCGATACTGCTTGATGAAGCCCCGAACGTAGGTGTCCCAGAAGTGCTCGGGATCCTCGATAATCGGTTGGGCGCCTGCCGGTCCGGTCGTCGGATTCTGAGGGCTGGTCTCGCCGAGGCGGGGCGGTCCGCCCATCCGGTTCGGCGGCATCTGGGCCAGCTGTTTTTGCTTCTGCCGTTGTCTGGCGGCCTCGGCGGCCTCCCGCTTCTCCTTGAGCTTCTGCGCGAGCTGCTTGCGGGCATTGGCAGACGGCTTGACGGGCTTGGCTCGACGCACGACCCAATCCCTCTGGGGATCGAATCCGCCTTGCTTCCAACGGGCGAGCTTGTCCTCGTACTGCTTGAAGTCCATCTTCATCATCTTGAGGTCCAGCTTGTGGATCTTCCTCTGCTCGGGGGTCAGGATCTTGGCCCATTCCTCGTTGCCTTCGAGGATCTGCTTGCGGGCATCCTGGTACACCGGCAGGGCACGCTCCGCCCACGACTGAATGGCCTGCTTGCTGGGCGGCTTGCTGAGCGCCCGCATGGCGATCGCCTCGCGGAAGAGCTGGCGAATCCGATCGTCATGCTTCTCGAGCAGCTTGTCTACGCGCTCCGACATGAGCTTGCGCGTAAATTGCGCTTGGTCGTCGTCGAGCTTGTATCGGCGAATGATCTGCTCGGCGGCCTGCTTGACCATCGTCTCGACGTTCCAGGTGCCCATGCCCGCTGCACCCAAACACGGTGTCGCCACGGGCCACGCGACCACCAAAAGAACGACTGTTGTCCAACGTCGCATCGACATCGCATCTCCCCGTCAGGACTGTAGAGTCAACCGTAGCATTATACACCACACCGCCTGCCGGTTGCACGGAATGGCCCGCAAAGCGGTGTATGATCTTATTTTAGGACCTTAGGAGTTTCCGGCCGTGTTCGCAAGTGCAGCCCGAGAAGTCCCTAGCGCACGCCGGTTCGCCAGGCCCATCCTCTCCACACGACTCGATTCTGGGGGAAATAATAGATCAGGGTGTCGCCGGCGGCCGGCCGTTCTGCTTCAGCCAGTCGATCGGCCAGAAGATCGTTCGCAGCCACTTGGCCACGCGATACCAACGGAAGCGACGAGCGATCTGTCGCATCTGGACGTTGTCCGGATCGACGGCGAGCGCGCGGCGAATCATCTTGCGGGCATCGCCCCATCGCCCCAGATGCAGGTAGGCCAGGGCCAGTTTGTGCATGGCCATGACGTAGTCGGGCTGGATATCGAGGGCCCGCCGGCAGTGGGTGATCCCTTCCCCGAACTTGTGCCGGAGGAAGCAACAGACGCCCAGGTTGTGATGCGGGCCGGGCAGGTTCGGCTCGATCTCCGTCAGCCGTCGGAAGAATGCCGTTGCCTGTGTGGGCCGGCCCGTTTCCAGCAGGCAGTTGCCCATGGACATCAGCGCGTGGCGGTTGGAAGGGTCCCGTTCCAGGGCCAGCCCGAGGTGATACCGGGCGTCGGCGTGTCGCCCCAGTCGCAGAAGGACCTCTCCCAGGTACTGATGCGCGGCGACGCACCGATCGTCGTTGGCCGCGGCGGTCTGCAAGGCCTCCAGGGCAGTCTCCAACTCACCCTTGCCCAAAGCGATATGGCCCAGGGCGACATACGCCTCCACGTTTTCCGGGTCCAGCTCGACAATCTGGCGGTACTTCTCCGCGCTGGCCTCGGTCTCGCCCATCTCCAGCAAGAGGTCGGCCAATTCCGCGAGCAGCTCGACGTCCCCCGGCTCCTCGCGCAGCTCGGCAAGGTAGTACTCCTTGGCCGAGCGGAAGTCCCCCTTCGCCCGGTACGCTTCCGCGATGCGGGCGCGGGCGCCGACGTAATCCGATTCCAGCTCGATCACCTTCTTCCAGCACCAGATCCCTCGATCCCACTGCTCCCGGTCGGCCAGGCTGATCGCGACGTTGTAGTAGCAGTGCGGACATTCGTCGGTCAGCTGTTGGGCGAGGTAGAACATCTCCTCGGCCTTATCATGTTGGCCCATCTCGGCATAGGTGACGATGCGGTGGCAGTAGGCGGGTTCGTAGTCGGGGTACTGCCGCGCACAGGCCTCGAACACGTCGAGCGCTCGGGCGTACCGACCGGTTCGCGTCAGGTCGACGCCGAGCGCCGTCATGGCTTCCTTGTCGTTGGGTTCGAGCTCCAACGCCCGCTCGTAGGCCTTGATGGCGTCCTCGAACCGCTCCAACTGGTCGAGGATGTAGCCGAGATTGCAGTGCCAACTCGGGTTGTGCGGATTGATCTCGATGGCCGCGCGGATCTCCTCGAGCGCTTCCGCCCAACGCTGCGATTCGTAGAGCTGTTGCGCCCGTTCGACGCGCTGCTCGGCCTCGAACCAATCGTTCATGGCGGATGACGACTCCGGTCCGGCGCAGCGCGCCGGGGGTTGGCATTGGGCTGAAGGATGCGGGCGTTTTTGACCGCGCCGATGCCCGCCAGGATCCGCGGCGGGACAATCGGTCCGGTCCGTCTGGCCGTGAATCCTCCTTCGCACCCCGACTGTATCATTTGATTTTACTGAGATCCCAAGAGTCAAACAAGGTCACGAGGCCCAAGTTTGTTTCGGTGGAAACTCAATGCGGCGTGCGTTCTGCTGTCCTCTTGCCGTGCGCAGCACGGCCGGGTACGCTGAGTGCCCAACGGAAAGGAATCGGTGGCGTGGAGACGCTTCTCGACGACAACGGAATCGCCAAGACGTTGGCGTCCCTGGCCGATGCGATCGATCAGAGCATTCCCCGCGATGCCCGTCTGGCCGTCATGGGTATCCGCAGCCGCGGTGAGGTGCTGGCCGACCGGTTGATCGCCATGCTCCGCGAACGAGGCCGCGGAGCCATCGATCGCGGTGTGCTCGACATCACGCTATACCGCGACGACCTGGCCGAGAAGGGCTCCGCCGCCGTCGTCCGTTCCACCGAGATCGACTTCGATCTGAACGATTGCACCCTGATCCTCGTGGACGACGTCCTCTGGACGGGGCGGTCGGTCCGCGCCGCCCTGAATGCCCTGACCGACCTGGGCCGACCCAGGGCGATCCGCCTTGCCGTGCTCGTCGATCGGCCCGGGCGGGAGCTGCCCATCCAAGCGGACTTCGTCGGCGTCCGAACCGAGCGGGAAGGCGAGCACGTCAACGTCATGCTTGTCGAGTCCGACGGCCAAGATCGCGTGGAGGTCGGATGAGCCGGAGCACGCCCATCCCAGCGACACCGACGGCGGGAGACGGCCAGGACCCGGGCTGGACAAGAAAGCACCTGCTCGGACTGGAGGAGTTGTCCGCCGAGGAGATCACGCACATACTCGACACGGCGGACGGCCTACGCGACGTGAGCACGCGGAGCGTCAAGAAGGTTCCGGCGCTCCGCGGCAAGGTCGTCGTCAACCTCTTCTTCGAGGACTCGACCCGCACGCGGATGAGCTTCACCTTGGCCGCCCAGCGCCTCAGCGCGGACCTGTTGGACTTCACCGCCAAGGCGTCGTCGCTGAGCAAGGGCGAGACCCTTCGCGACACGGCCCGCAACATCGAGGCGATGGGCGTGGACGTCATCGTGGTGCGGCATCCGGCCGCGGGGGCGCCGCATTACCTCGCGCGATGCGTCGACTGCTCGATCATCAACGCCGGCGACGGCCAACACGAGCATCCGACGCAGGCGCTGCTCGACATCTTCACGGTCCGCCAGGCGTGCGGCTCCCTCGACGGGCTTCGCGTGGCGATCGTGGGAGACATCGCCCATTCGCGTGTGGCCCGATCGAACCTCTGGGCCCTCAAGAAGCTCGGGGCCGAGGTCGTCTTCGTGGGTCCACCGACGCTCGTGCCCAGGGCGTTCGAGAAGATGGGGGCGACCATCTCGCATGACTTCGACGCCGTCATCGGTGAGGTCGACGTCATCAACATGCTCCGCGTGCAGCGCGAACGCATCGAATCGAGCGTCTTTCCGAGCCTCGAGGAGTACAGCCGACTCTTCGGCCTGACCAACGAGCGACTCGCCCGGGCGGGCTCGAACGTGCTCGTGATGCATCCCGGACCGATCAACCGGGGGGTCGAGCTGGCCAGTGAGGTGGCCGACGGGGCCCAAAGCAAGATCCTCCAGCAGGTGAGCAACGGCCTGGCCGTTCGGATGGCCGTCCTGTTCCTCGTGAACCAGGCGGCGGCGAGTGAGTCCTGACGTGACTGCGGAACGAAGCGCCATCCTGATTCAGAACGGTCGCGTGATCGACCCGGCACAAGGCCTCGACGCGTCCGCGGACGTGTTGATCGAGCGCGGCAAGATCCGGCAGATCGGGCAGGGCGTGACGGCGGCCGGCGCCCACGTGATCGACGCGCGCGATCTCATCGTCTGTCCGGGGTTGATCGACGTGCACACGCACCTTCGCGAGCCGGGACACGAGGAGGAAGAGACGATCGCGTCCGGAACGGCCGCCGCGGTCGCGGGAGGGTTCACGTCGGTCGCATGCATGCCCAACACCCATCCCCCGCTCGACGACGAGGCCGGCATCACGTTCGTCTATCGCCAGGCCGCGCGGGCGAACCACTGCAACGTCTACCCGATCGGCTGCATCACCAAGCACCGCGAGGGCAAGGAGCTTGCCGAGATGGGCCAGATGGTCCGCGCCGGGGCCGTCGCCTTCAGCGACGACGGAGACGGCGTCGCCGATGCCGCCATCTGCCAACGGGCGATGCAGTACTCGACGATGTTCGACAAGCCCATCATCCAGCATTGCGAGAACGCGGACCTTTCGAGCAAGGGCGTGATGAACGCCGGCGCCACCGCGCTGCGGCTGGGCCTGCCCGGTGCGAGCGCGATGGCCGAGGTCATCATGCTGCAGCGTGATCTCGTCCTGGCCGAGTCCACCGGCGCGCGCTACCATGCCGCGCACCTCTCCACCGCGGGGGGCGTCGAGCTGGTCCGACAGGCCAAGTCCCTGGGCATTCGCGTGACCGCGGAGATCACGCCTCATCACCTGGCGCTGACGGAAGATCACTGCTGCGACTACGACCCCAACTACAAGATGAGCCCGCCCTTGCGAACGACGTCCGACGTCCAGGCCTGCATCGAGGGCATCGTCGACGGGACGATCGACTGCCTGGCCACCGACCACGCCCCCCACGGTCCGGAGGAGAAGGAGCTCGAGTTCCTCTACGCGCCCTTCGGCGTGATCGGCCTGGAATCCGCCCTGCCGATCTACGTCCGAACCCTCATCGAGCCGGGCCACATCGACTGGCCCCAGCTCGTTCGGCTGATGACGTTGCATCCCGCGGAGGTCCTCTCCTTGCCGAAGGGGTCGCTCGCCGTCGGAGCCGACGCGGACATCACCGTCATCCATCCGGACATGCCTTGGACGATCGACATCTCCGACTTCGCTGGGAAATCACGGAACTGTCCCTTCCACGGATGGGACGTTCGCGGTCGGGCGGTGCTGACGATCGTCGGCGGGGTCGTCAAGCACGCGACCGCCGTCTTGTCCGAGCACGGGCCGACCGCAACCGATTAGGTCTCCATGCCGGTACTCATCGACGGAGACAACCTATTGCATGCCGTGCGAGGCCGTCTGGCGGATGCCGAGCAGGCCAATCGGGCGTCGCTGTGCAAGCTGCTGGCCTCGTGGGATCGCTCCGGTCGGCGCCGCATCACGATCTACTTCGACGGCGTACGACCCGACAACGTCGGCGACGGGTCGCTCGGGGTGGGCCGATTGACCATCCGATACAGCAACCGGGAGACCGCCGACGCCCGCATCATCGAGGAGATCCAGGCCTCCAGTCATCCCCGCCGCCTCCTCGTCGTCAGCAGCGACCGTGAAATCCGCGCCGCGGCCCGACGGCGGCGCGCCCCGTCGATGTCCGCGCCGGACTTCGTGGACGAGGTCGTCGACGACCTTCACCGAGAAGCCAAGCGAAGGCCCCGCGAGCCTCGGGAGAAGTTCCACGGGCTCGAGCCCGGTCAGACCGACTACTGGCTCGAGCAGCTCGGCTTGAGGGACGAACCCTCCGACGACGAATACGGTCTGCTGCAATAACCGCAATGCCGTTCTACTTGCATCCGGAGCGGTGGCCGTCATACAGTACGTCGTCGATAGGGGCCCCATGCCCGAAGGAGGGCACGTCGGAATGAGCGAGACGGGCGTCGGTTTGATTGGCTGCGGGACGGTCGGCCAGGGCGTGGCCGCGCTCTTGCTGGAGCAAGCGGACCGTTGGGCCAGTAGGGTGGCCGCACCGATCACGCTCCGTCACATCGTCGATAAGGATCTGGATACCCCTCGAGACGTCGCGATCCCCGACGGCCTGATGACCGACGATCTGAACCGTCTGCTCGACGACGATCAGACACAGATCGCCATCGAGCTCGTCGGCGGGACCACCATCGCCAAGGACATCGTGCTGAAGTGCCTTGCCGCCGGGAAGCACGTGGTGACGGCCAACAAGGCCCTGCTGGCCCATCACGGCAAGGAGATCTATCAGGCCGCCCGGCGGGCCGATCGATGCATCGCCTTCGAGGCCAGCTGCGGAGGTGGAATTCCGCTGATCGAGAGCATCCGCCGGGGCCTCATCGCCAACGAGATCGATGCGATCTACGGCATCGTCAACGGGACCTGCAACTACATCCTCACCGAGATGGTCTCCGCCGGAAAGACGTATGCCCAGGCCCTGGCGGACGCCAAGGCCCGCGGCTACGCCGAGGCGGACGAGACGCTCGATGTGAGCGGGGCCGATTCGGCGCACAAGCTCGCAATCCTCGCCGGCATCGCGTTCGGGGCGGACATTGACTACGACCGCATCCACGTCGAGGGGATCCAATCGGTGGACCTGACGGACCTTCGCGCGGGCCACGAGCTCGGGTACGTCTGCAAGCTGCTCGCGATCGGCCAGCGTCGCGAGGACAACAAGCTCAGCCTGCGGGTGCATCCCGCCTTCATCCATCACAGCCATCCATTGGCGAACGTGAAGGGTTCGTTCAATGCGGTGAGCGTGTACGGCCACGCCGTCGGGCATACGCTGTACTACGGACGCGGCGCGGGACGAACGCCGACGGCCAGCGCGGTCGTCGCCGACGTGGTGGACATTGCCGTCGGGAACGCCCAACGAACCTTCGATCAGCTCCGGCTGCTCAGCGATGTGTGCCCCTCGCCGGACTACATGCCCATCGACGAGGTCGAGAAGCGCTACTACTTTCGCTTGATGGTCGCCGACAAGCCCGGGGTCTTTGCCAAGATCGGCAAGCTGTTCGGCGATCACCGGATCAGCCTGTCCGCCATCACCCAGCACGAACCCCCCGAAGACCACGAGGGCGACTCCGTGCCGATCGTCGTCACCACGCACGTGGCGCGAGAGGGCGATGTCCGACGAGCCCTGGAGGAGATCAGCCGGCTGGAGGACGTGACGGCCGAACCCGTGTGCATCCGAGTCGTCAAGGAATACGAGGAGTTCTAGCCGTCCGTCCGATCGTCCGAGTGCGACGGCACGCAGCTTTGGGCAGCCGATATGAAGTACGCATTGATCCTACCGGACGGCGCGGCCGACGACCCGGTCGATGAGCTCGACGGCAAAACGCCGCTCGAGGCCGCCGAGACCCCCCACATCGATTGGATCTCCATCCACGGTCGGCAAGGAAAGCAGCGCACCATTCCCAAGGGGCTTCCGGCCGACAGCGGCGTGGCGACGCTGAGCGTCGTGGGGTATGACCCGCAGAAGTGGTATCCGGGCCGCGCCCCGATCGAGGCGGCGGCGCAACGCATTCGTCTGGGCATGAAGGATCTGATCTTCCGCTGCAACCTGGTGACGATCGTCGACGGAAGGATGGTGGACTTCACCGCCGGACACATTCGCCAGGAAGAGGCCGAGCGCCTCATCGACGAGCTGAACGACAAGCTCGGCGGAGAGGACGTGACGTTCTACGCGGGCATCTCCTACCGACACCTTATGCTGCTCAAGAACGCCGCCGGCTCGAAGATCGACTGCACGCCTCCGCACGACATCCCGGGCGAGCGCGTCAGCCGCTACCTTCCGAGCGGACGCGGCAGCAAGGCGATCCGGCAGCTCATGGAGGCCTCGCAAGAGGTGCTGGCCTCGCACGACGTCAACCAGATTCGAAGCGACTTGGGCGAGAACCCCGCGAGCAGC
>CAZKCX010000149.1:0-11908 GCA_964550865.1 uncultured Planctomycetales bacterium | reverse complement strand
TTGTAGGTCACCGGTACCGCGACGCCCTTGGCTCGGACTTCCTTGACCGCCCTGTCAAGCGCGTCCTGCTTAAGGTCGCAGATCGCGGCCATCCGGATGCCGGCCAGTTGAACGGCCTCGCGAAGCAGAAACCGCCCGCGACCGCCCGTACCGATCTGGCCGAGCTTGACCTCGTCGTCCTTGCCCAAGGCCCGTTGGGCGTTGAGTCCGAGCGCCAAGGCCGCTCCGCCGGCCGACGCCTTGCTCAGAAACTCCCTGCGTGAAGCATCGAGTGTCGTCATGGTCTGACCCTTTCTTCGCTCCGGTGATAGTGATGTAGATCTGGTGCGCTTGCTTTGAGGGCGGACTTCGGTCCGCGCCAGGGCAGATATGCTACCACCGGGCCGGTGACGTCGACAACCGGCAAGCCATCCGACCCGACCGGCCAAGCGCGGGACGCTTTCCGCAGGGGGATGGCGCGGTAGAATCAAGCGTCGGTGGGGAGGCGGCATCCAACGCGCTGGAAGGAGGCCTCGCGATGACCGTGCGGAGACCCATCGTCAGCGGACAGTTCTACCCGAGCGGGAGGGGGGCCTGCCTGGATCAGATTCGTCAGTGCATCCCCGAAGACGTCTCGACCGGCGAGCTTCCCTCCGCGCTATTCGGCGGGATCGTCCCCCACGCGGGCTGGACGTTCAGCGGGCCGACGGCCGCCCGAGTGTTCGCCGCAATCGCCGCCCGGAAGACTCCGAAGACGGTGGTGCTCTTCGGCGCGGATCACGCGCGAGCATCCCGAGCTGCGGCCGTCTATCCCGGCGGAGCATGGTCGTCGCCCCTGGGCGACGTCGAGGTGGACGAGCCCCTGGCCGAGCGGGTCGGCGCATCGAGCCCGATCGTGGTCGAGGACGCGCTCGCCCACGGGCGCGAACATTCCATCGAGGTGCAGATCCCCTTCGTGCAACACTTCTGGCCGGAGGCGAAGATCCTGCCCATCATCGTCGCACCGGGAAAGGACGCGCCAGAGGTCGGACGCGTGGTGGCGCAGGCCCTGGCCGACGGCGAGGCCGTGCTCCTCGGATCCACCGACCTGACGCACTACGGGCCGAACTACGGATTCACGCCGCAGGGCATCGGCCAGGAGGCTCTCGACTGGGCCAAGAACGTCAACGACAAGAAGCTGATCGACACAATCCTCGAGCGGAAGGCCGAGGAGATCGTCCCTGAGGCCGCGGCCAGCCGCAGCGCGTGCGGGGCGGGTGCGATCGCCGCGACCGTCGCGGGCTGCAACCAGCTCGGCGCGAACCAGGCCGTCCTGCTCGAGCACACCACGAGCTATGAAGTCGCTCGCCGTTTCATGGACGAATCCGCTACGATGGCCGTCGGCTACGCGGGCATCGTGTTCGGATCGACGTAGGTCCGCACCGCGTGAATGCGATTCGTACTGCGAGGAACCCCTGTGACCATCATCGACGCACACGGCCACGTAAACTGGCACAAGCACGACATCGACAGAATCGTCGCCAACCTCGACGAGCAGGGCATCGACAAGATGTGGACGCTGACCTGGGAGGCCGCCGTCCCTGCGGAGCTGGCCGAGGCCCCGCAATACGCGGCCGTCCTCGACCCGCGACACGCCGCGGGGCAGTGGCTCCCCTTGTGCGACGTCGTCGAGGCCGCGCGGCGGTATCCGGATCGGTTCGTGCCGATGTACGCGCCGCACCCGAAGCGGCCCACGGCCCTCGAGCAGCTCCAGTCCGCCGTGGAGATCCACGGCATCCGCGGCGTGGGGGAGTGGAAGTTTCGTGTGCCCCTGGACGATCCGGACGTGATCAAGATCTGGCGCTACGCCGGGCGGCAGAACCTACCCGTCATCATTCACATGGACGTGCCGCGCCTGCCTCCCAGCAGCGAGGACAGTTGGGTCGACATCTGGTACGCCGGAACGGCCGACAACCTGGAACGCGCCCTCCAGCTCGCGCCGGAGACGATCGTGCTGGGGCATGGCCCGGGCTTCTGGCGCTACGTCACCGCGAAGGAGCCCAAGATCGACCGGCTCTATCTGAACGGCCCGGAGGACTTCGCCGAGGGCGGGCGGATGATGCGGCTCTTGGACAGCTATCCGAATCTCTACTGCGACCTGTCGGCGGGGTCGGGCGTGCGGGGCCTGCGGTGCTTCCCGGACGGCGGCAAGGCGTTCCTCACGCAATATCAGGATCGCTGTCTCTTCGCCCGGGACTTCTTCGACAGCGCCCTGCGCGATCACCTGGAATCGCTTGGGTTGGACGACTCGGTCCGGGCGAAGATCCTCGGCGAGAACGCCCAACGGCTCGTGCCGGCCTGAGGCCGCTCCGGCCCGTCAGGTCTTCGTGACGGCCATGCGCACGTCGGCGGGCAGGGCGAGGTTGGCCTCGATCTCCACGGCCTTGAGGATGGCGCTGGCGAACGGGCACGACTTGTGCGGTATCTGCTCCATCAGCTTGACGATCTCGATTTCCGAGTAGGGCTTGAACAGCTCCGTGATCGGATCGACGGGTCCGATCTGATCGGCCACCTTCGACCAGTTCGGGCAATCGGTCTCGAGGGCGACCTCCACCCGCTCGCCGTCGACGGCGTTGGCCGTGATGGTCGCGTTGAGATTGCAGATGCCCGGCCTGAGCTCGACCTTCGTCATGGGTGTCTCCTCTTGTCACGTAAGATGCCGCTCCAATGCTAGCACATCGCGCCACGCTCGACGACGGATGGCAGATGGAGGCAACGCTTCGACGAAATGTTATGCGAGAAGCGATGTCCGGCTACGAGGCGGTCGGCAGTTCGATGCGCTCTCCCGCCAGGGGTGGGCTCGCCGAATAGACCTCGTGGACGTCGAGCCGCGCCACCCAACCGCTCAGCGTCAGGTAGCGCGGTCCCAGCACCCCCTTCACCTGATAGGCAATCGGATCCATCGTAATCACGGAGGCCGCCACCTCCCGGCCACGCCCGAGCGCCCGGACGGGACGTTGCGCCCGGCCGAGGTGCACGAGCATGGATGCCCCGCGCGCCGGCACGAGCGAGAACGTCGGGCAGACCAGGGGATGTCCGTCCGAACCCATACAGGCCATGACCTTGACCGAGTGCGTTCGCGCGAACTTCTCGGCCACGCGCGGCGGGAGCGCGCCGTCCGAGGCCGCCCCGAAGAAGCGGCGGAGCAGCCAGCACGGGAGAAGCGAGTAGGCGACCCCCAGCTTGTTGAACTGCCACGCCCCGGTGACCTCTTCCACGTCGATGACGCCGACGCGCGTGACGCCGACATACGCGTTGTAGCGGAAGATGTCCTTGGCGTTCATGTGGTCGACGTACGGGCCGCCCTCGACGTACTCGCGGAAGCGGCCTCGGATCGTCCACGCGCAGAGATCCTCGGTGACCACGGCCACGGCGACACGCGGGTCGGCCTCGAGGTTGTCTCGCGTCTTCCAGGTAAAGAGCTCGGCGAAGACGAGCGTGCGATCGTCGACGGCATCCAGGCTGACGATGGGCACGACGTTCGGCCTGCCGCCGGCGTCGCGGGTGGCCAGGAACTTCGGCACCATCTCACCGTGAAAGGCGTCGATCAGCCCGTCGTCTCGGATTATGTGGCCTGCGTCGTCGGTCATCCCTGGCGTTCACTTGACCTGAACTGCTCCGCTAAGCTGCTTTCAAGAAAGACTGAACAGTGCGTCAGAAAGACCTTGTATCCGGGTGGCCCATCGCTTCAGCGATGGGGGACACGAATTCGACCGGGGATTCCCGTCCCCCACGGCTCCTCCGACTGCGCTCAGGACAAGGGAAGCGATGGGCCACCCAAACTGCGCCGACCGTCCAACCATCCCTGCGGACAGCTCATAAGGCATCCGTTCTCGTCGGTCCGGACCATCGTACACACTCGATCCCCTCGGCACGAACGAGATCGGCAAGCCGCTCCATCGCCCGGTCCGTCAGGAGGCCCTCGCCGGCCAAGGCGAAGCGACGCCCGAGCATCTCGTATTTGCTCGTGCACAGATTCGAGAACGCCAGCAGGTCGAAGCGCTCGAGCGTCGGCACGTTCGTTCGGAGCCATCGCGCGATCCCTCTCACGTCCTCGACGTCGTCCGTGTAGCCGGGAATCACCGGCGTTCGGACCCAGATCGGCGTTCGGTGCTTCACCACACGCTCCAGGTTCGCCAGCACGGGCTCGAGCGGCGCGCCGATGTGGCGCTCGTGCGCCTCCGCGTCGATCGTTTTCAGGTCGAACAAGACCAGATCGACGAACGGCAGCGCCGCGTCCAGCCACTTCGGCCTGCCGAATCCGGACGTATCGAGCGCGACGGACAACCCGGCGTCCCGGCAGCGCGGCAGGAATGCGTCGAGGAAATCGTGCTGCATCAGCGGCTCGCCGCCCGAGAGCGTCACGCCTCCGCCGGAGGTCTCGTAGAACCGCTTGTCCCGCAGGATCTCCGCCAGCAGCTCGTCGACGGAGTAGTCCAGGCCCACCTGCTCCATCGCGCCGGTCGGACAGGCCTCAGCGCAGTCCCCACACGCCTCACATCGCGCGCGATCGATCCGCACCCTTTCATCCTCGAGGTGGATCGCGCCTTGCGGGCACGCCGCCGCGCACTCGCCGCAGCCGATGCACGTCGCCGGAGTCCACATGACCTCCGCCTCGGGCCGCATCCCTTCGGGGTTGTGACACCACGGACACGTCAGCGGACAGCCCTTGAAGAAGGCGGTCGTACGGATGCCGGGCCCGTCCTCCGTGCTGAAGCGCTGGAGGTTGAACAGTGTGCACGTCACGTCGCTCATCGCAGGCAGCGGCCCTCGCTCGAAACAGGTGCGACCCGGCCACGGGACTCCAAAGCGGACCGCGGGGGCTAGATCGCATGGGAGACGCGGGCGATGATCTCCTCTTGGACCTCCTTGCCGAGTGTGACGAAGTACGCGTTGTAGCCCGTCACACGGACCAGAAGATTGCGGTATTCACCGGGATTGGCCTGGGCGTCACGAAGCGTCTGCGGGTCGACCACATTGATCTGCAGGGCCGTCCCTCCCTCCGAGGTGTAGGCACGCAAGAATGCGGCAAGCTTCTCGATGTGCTCGGAGTCGCGGAGCAGGGCGGGCGAGAGCGTGATCGTGTGGCTGTCGCCGTTCGGGGCGGTCTCGAGCCCCAGCTTACCCGCCGAGCGGGCGTTGGCCGTCGGGCCCTTCCGATCGCAACCCGTCACCGGACAGGTCCCGTTGCTGAGGTACGTTCCCCGCTTGCGGCCGTCCGGCGTGGCGGCCGTCTTGGGCGCGTACGCGACCCAGTAGTTCCACGAGAGGTAGCCGCCGCGGTAGCGCTTGCGGGTCTCCGGGGCGACGCGCTGGTGGACCTTTCCCGTCCAGAACTGCGAGACCTCGCGGCCCAAGGCATCCGCCGTGTCGTCGTCGTTGCCGTATTTCGGGGCCTTGTTCGCCAGCAGCAGTCGAAGCTTCTCATGGCCTTCGAAGTTGTCCTCCACGGCGTCGAGAAGCTCTGTCATCTCGACGCGGCCGTCCTCGTAGACGAGCCTCCGGACCGCAAGCAACGAGTCGACCGTGGTCGCCAGCGACACGCCCTCGACGGTGAGCAGGTTGATCTCCGCCCCGCCGGCGGTGATGTCCCTCCCGCCGGCCGCGCATCCGTCGACGAGCATGGACAGGTACGGCGTGGGGGCGAACCGCGCGCGGACCGCATCGGCGAGGTTGTTGACGTCGATGATCCAGTCCACGAGATGTCCGAGCTGCTGCTGAAAGGCGGCGTAGAACTCATCCCAGCTCGGAAAATCCTCCGCACGTCCCGTCTGCGGGCCGATCTGGCGTCCGGTGGCCTGATCGCGGCCGTCGAACAGCGTCAGCTCGATCGCCTTGGCGAGATTCAAATTCACATCGACCGTCCCGGAGCGGTCGTTCCCCTGCAGCGTGTTCTCGAGGCACCCTACGGGCGCGTAGTCCCAGAGACGCTCGGCGGGCAGGCCCTGCCAGGCCAACCCCTCCATCGCATGCTCGTCGAAGTTGAGGAGGAACGGCGAGCCCTGCGCCCGGGCGACGAGGCCCGCGACGGCCCGCAGCATGTCCTCGGGCGTGTCGGCGTGGAGGCGGACGTTCGGCTTCGGTTCCAGCAGGTTCATCTCGCCGATGACTTCGAGCAGGAGCCAGGTCAGCGGATTCGAGGCATCATTGCCCCCCGCGTCGATGCCGCCGAGCGTGATGAGCTGGCCGAACGAGGAGTTGATCCCCTGGTTGTTGCCCACGCGGCCCTGGTAGTCGTAGGCGTAGTTGTGCTTGATCCACCAGCAGTGGAGCAGCTCCTTCGCGTGCTCGCGGGTGATGCGACCGCCATCGAGATCGCGCTTGTAGTACGGATACAGGTATTGATCGATGCGCCCGGGGGACACGCCCGGTCCGGGATAGCTCTCGGCCGCCATGACGAGCATGTGCGTCAACCAGAGCGCCTGGATCGCCTCGTGGAACGTCTCGGCCGGTTCCCAAGGGACCTTGCGACAGATGCGAGCGGTCTCCAGCAGCTCATCGCGTCGCCGGTCGTCGTCCGTTTCGTCGGCGAGCTTCTGGGCCTGGTCTGCGTAGCGGCCGGCGAAGACGCGCACCGCCTCGGCGATGCGGATCATTCCCCGGCGTAGGGGATTGGCCTCGACGTCGTCGGGGGCGGCGTCGATGTACGATTGGACTTCCTCGACGATCCCCTGGAACCCCTGGTGTAGGATCTTGGGATAATTCGGAATGAGGTGTCCTGGAATCGCGCCGCAGTTGCCCACGCCCAGGGCGTCGAGGTCCTTGACCTGCCGCAAGAACTCGCCCTCTTGACGGTCATATTCGGCCGTCTCCTCCGCGGTGAGCGTCAGCGAGAGTGCGGTGTTGAATTGCGCCCCGACGATCAGCTCGCCGTCGAGGATCTGCACCGGCAGGTGCCCCTCCAAGACCCGGGCAAAGAATTCCGCCCGGCGAAACGCCAGCGGCTGCTGGTAGAGCTCCGGCTGGAACGAAACGGGGCGGGCCAGGACCGCCAACGTATCCTCGTAGCCCATCAGGAAAGGGATCATCTCCGGCACCACCGTCCAGTTGTGGGGGCAGAAGACCCGATCCCAGCTCGTGCCGGTCCCGAAGGGCATGACCTCATTGCGGAAGTGGGAGCGGTCGCGAAAGCGGAAGTACTCTTCGCGGAGCCGGGCGACGCGATCGGACAGACGCTCCGCGGGCCGCCAAAGGCGTTCATTCGGTGTGCACGCGGTGGGGGATTGGCTCATGATGGTGTTCTCAACGACGCGTGCGTGGCTCGCACGGGATGGAATCACGAGATGCCCGAGGCCCCAGGATCGAAACGTCCGCGCGACCTCTACTCTTGAGGCTATCCGGACCACCCAGGCATGTCAATGTGCGGGTGGAGAGGCCGCGGGGCGCGGTTGGAACGACGCACCGTTGTGCCCATAAGGACGCGAATCCCCGCAGCCAAACACCCGGATCACTCGTAGACCTTCTCGTCCTCGGCGTCCGCCTCGGGCGCGTCGGCCTCTACATCGCGGGCGTCGCCCTTGGCCGCTTCCAACGCGCGGTAGTACTCGTGCTGGATGATCAGGTTCATGATCTCGTTGGTGCCCGTCCAGATCATGGCCAGCCGGCAGTCGCGGAGCATCCGTTCGATCGGGTAGACGTTCGTGTAGCCGATCCCGCCCAATATCTGCATCGCGTCGTTGAGGATCTCCCAGGCCGTGTCCGTGCAGAATTTCTTGCACTGCGAGACCATCCGCCGGGCTAATGCCGGATCCCGGCCGGCGTCGATCGTCGCGGCTGTGGTATGGACGAGCGAGGAGGCCGCGTCGAGCCTCGTGACGCAGTCGGCCACCTTGAAGCTGACGCCCTGAAAGTCACGGATGCGTCGGCCGAAGGCCTTGCGTTTGGTGCTGTAGCGCGCGGCGATCTCGAGCGCGCTCCGCGCCATGCCGACGACGCCGGCCGCACTGGTCATCCGCTCGGGGATCATCATCTGATAGAAGATCTCGCCGCCCTGGCCCTCGCGACCGACGAGGTTCTCCGCCGGCACGCGGACGTCACGGAAGTAGATGCGCCCGGCCCCGCCGCCGCGCGTGCCCATCAGGCCGTACAAGTGCTTGACCTCCACGCCCATGTCGCGCTCCACGATGAACATGCTCAGCGACTCGTGCGGCGCCGCGTCGGGATCGGTCTTGGCGTAGACGAGGAAGTAATCGGCCCCCTCGGCCCCGACGACGAACCGCTTCTGGCCGTTGAGGACGTAGTCGTCGCCGTCGCGCCGGGCCGTCGTGGTCGCGCCGAAGAAGTCCGAGCCGCCTCGCGGCTCGGTGAGCGCCTCGGCACAGGTGAGCCCGGCCTTGAGCATCGGGCGGAGGTATCGCTCCTTTTGCGCCTCACTGCCGAAGACGTGCAGGGCCTCACCACAAATGCTCGCCAGCGAGTAGAGGCAGCCGAGCGAAAGGGGCAGAACGCCCACCTCCTCGAGCGCGAGGATCTCGTCTTGCCAGCCCAGCCCCCGTCCGCCGTAGTCCGGGGAGAAGCGCAAACCGAGCAGCTTTCGCTTGGCCGCCGCCTCCAGGTATTCGCGAGGGTACCGGACCTCGTCGGCGTCCATATCGATCAAGAGCTGTCGCGGGACGGACTTCGCGAACGCGCGGGCCTCGTCACGGAGCGCGCGCCGGTCTTCGGTGAGCATGGCCTCAATCATGGGGGTTCCTTTCACGGGTTCCGCGGTCGATGCGTAGTGGACATGATACGCGGCCGCACGTGCACGCGTCGACACGCCGACACGTCGAGACATCTCCGCCTAGACCCCAGACCGTGTGGCTCTTGCGCCTTCCGCCTTCCGCATCCTTGCCACAACGAATTGACACGCCTTGGGCGACAAGTATAATCTGCGGGTTCCGGCAACGGAGGCCTAATCGGTGTCCGCAGGAGGCGGTCCGGTTCCCCTGAGAGTCTTGCGATGTTCATTCCGAGCCGAACCCCTTGGCTCGGCGCGAGTGGTAGGATTATGCACTGGAATCGACGAGCGGCTCTGTGGGCAGGCCTCGTGTGCCTGATCGGTTCTGTGGGCTGCCAGTCGACGGGGGACTCCTGGGATCCGGAGTTCCTGACGGGCTACGAGGAGCGGGCCGGCGAGCAGCGCGCCGAGTCCGAAGAGCAAATCGCCGACTTCCCCAAGATTCGCAATCGCCGCCCCGCCCTGCTCGTCGGGACGCTGAAGAGCGAAGACCCGAGCTCCATCGCCCAATCGCTCGAATGGCAGATGCCCGATCCGTCGGTCGCCCCGGAGCTGTTCGAGGCCCGGGCCAAGACCATCGAGGATGAGCGGCGAAGGCGCGACTACGAACGCGTCAGCGAAGCGGCCGTTCAGCACCTCAAGACCCTCAAGCGAGACCGGCAGGTCCGCCTGTCCCTGGCGGACGCCGTTCGTCGGGCGCTGGCGAACAGCTATGCCATTCGGGTGGCGGGGTTCGAGCCGGCCGTCAGCACGGCCCAGGTGGTCGAGGCCGAGGCGATGTTCGATTCGACCTTCTACGCCAACTGGCTGGAGATCTTCCAAGACCAGGCGACGGCCTCCGCGTTGCAGGGGACGAGCACAAAGAACCGCTCGTTCGCCGGGGGCATCCGAAAGCTGCTCTCCACCGGCACCCAGGTCGACATCGGCTACAACTGGTCTCGCACGAAGACGGACAACTCATTCCAGGAGCTCAACCCCGCCTACAACAACGATATGACGGTGCAGCTGGTGCAGCCGTTCCTGAGGAACTTCGGGATCGACTTCAATCGCTCGCAGATCCGCATCCGCAAGCTCGAGCGAAAGATCAACTACGAGCGATTCCGCCAGACCGTCCGCGACACCCTGTCGAACGTCGAGAAAGCGTACTGGGAGCTGGTCCGACGGCGGCGGGACATCAGCATTACGGCCGAGCTGCTTGCCCAAACGGAAGAGACGTACCGATACATCCGAGCCCGGCAGGACTTCGACGCGTTCGCGATCCTCATCGCAAACTCCCAGGCGTCCGTCGAGCTGCGGCGGGTCGACCTGATTCGGGCCGTCGACGAGGCCAAACGCGCCGAGGACAATCTCAAAGCCTTGCTGAACGATCCGGAGCTGAATCAGGCGGGGTACGTCGAGATCATCCCCGTGGACGTCCCGGAGGCGGTACCCATCGTGGTCGATCCGCTCGGCGAGATCCAGGCCGCCCTGGACCATCGCAGCGAGCTGAAGGAACGCGAGCTCGAGATCGAGTCGGCCCACATCGCCGTCGGCACGGCCAAGAACCAGGTGCTGCCGAAGTTCGACGCGGTCTTCACGTACAAGGTCACGGGGCTGGGCGCAAACCCGGACCGGGCGTTCGACCAACTCACGCAGAACCGGTTTCATGAGTACCAGGTCGGTGTGCAGTTCGAATGGCCGATCGGCAGCCGCGCGGCGCGGGCCAAGCTCAAGCAGGCCAAGCTGCGCTACCAGCAGGCGATCGCCGCCCGGAAGGCGCAGATCGCCCAGATCCTGTTGGACGTCAACAACGCCGTCCGAACGCTCAACTCCGCTCAAGAGGCCATTCATCCCGCCCAAACCGCGACGAAGGCCGCGGAGAAGAACGTCCAGGCCACCAAGGAACGAGCCGAGCGCAAGAGCCCGGCCGAGTTGGAGACCGAGCTCAACGGACAACAGAACCTCGCGCAGGCCCGCCGGACCTTCCTCGAAGCGCTGGTCGGGTACAACATCGCGATCTCCGAGCTGGAACGGGCCAAAGGGACGCTCCTCCACTACAACAACGTAATCCTCGAAGAAGAAGACTAGAGAGGTCCGCACCGTAAGGGGCTTGGCCTACCGCTTGCGGGCGGTCACGATCATGACCTGCGCGTCGTCGGTGAGGTTCGCGAGGACGTGGGACGGCCCACCCGCCTCCGTGCCGGGGGAACCGTGAAAGCCGATCTCCACCAGGCCTGCCCGGGACAGCAGCGCCCCGATTTCCTCGGGTTCATAGCAGAGGATGGCCACGCCGTATTCCCGATGCGGCCCACCGTCGGGCGGGATGATGATGTCCCGAGTGCGCAGCCGGTGCGTCTGTTCCTCGTAGTCCACTTCCGAAAGCACGAAGTGGTCTCCCTCGACCCACCAGGTCCTGCCGACGGCGTTCTCGCGATACCACACGGGATTCTGCAGCTCGAGCAGGAGTCGACCTCCCGGTACGAGGGCGGCCACCATCCGCGCAACGGCCCTCGCGTCGTCCTCGCGGGCATCGTGGCCGATGGAATGGCCCAACGAGATCACGGCATCAAACGCCTCTTCGAAGGGCAAGGCGTGGAACGCATATTGCTCGACGCGCAACGTCGGTCGATCGGCCGCGTGAGCCTTTGCCTGCTCGACCATGGCCTCGCTGCCGTCGACGGCCGTGACGCGGTAGCCGCGATCCGCCAGCTCCGCCGCGACGTGTCCGAGCCCGCAACCGAGCTCGAGGACGCGGCGATCCGGCTCCAGGCCGAGAGCGTCGGCGACCATCGTGGCGACGCGGCGCACGGAATCGACATTCGGCTCGCCCTCCAGCAGGAGGTAGTCGTCGCTTTCGAAGTAGGTCGTTCGCCATCCCATGCACACCAGTGTACTCGCCGATCGATCGGATGTCGTTTGACGCCGCCTCCGCCGCTCTGGTACAATTTTACGTCCCGGGCCGATTGGCCGAGAGCGCAGTAAGCATAGACCCCGCCGTAAGGACAAAGGACCGGACCCATGCGTCGCAGAGGCTTCACCCTGATCGAGCTGCTCGTGGTTGTCGCCATCATCGGCCTGTTGATCTCTATCCTGGTGCCTTCGCTCAAGTTCGCCCGCGCGCAGGCCTATGAGGTGACCTGTCGCGGCAACATGCATCAGATCCATCTTGCGATCGAGATCTACGCCAACGAC
>CAZKCX010000148.1:0-11911 GCA_964550865.1 uncultured Planctomycetales bacterium | reverse complement strand
GGCATCGAGCAGCCGTCGCGCTACTATTACCGCTACGTCTACGCCGATTGCGTCCGCGCCTTCGATTGGCTCGCGGGGCAGGATTTCGTCGACGCCGATCGCATGGCCGTCACGGGCATCAGCCAGGGCGGCGGGCTAACGCTCGCGGTCGCCGCCTTGAGCGGACGCCCCAAGCTGGCGATTCCCGAGGTTCCCTTCCTCTGCCACTTTCGGCGCTCGGTCGACATCACGCCGATCGGACCCTACCGCGAAATCGCGGACTGGATCCGGACGCGTCCGGAGACGGCCGAGCAGACCTGGCGGACGCTGAGTTATTTCGACGCGATGAACCTGGCGGATCGCATCCGCTGCAAGACGATCGTCACCGTCGGCCTGTGGGACGATATCTGTCCGCCATCGGGAATCTTCGCCATGTACAACCACATCCAAGCGGAAAAGGAGATCGCGGTGTGTGAGTTCATGGGCCACGAGTCGCCGACGTGGTTTCCCGACCGCCGGTTCGAGATCCTCAAGACGCAGCTTTGACCGACGGGGATCCGCGCCGAGAGGGCGCCTGAGCGCCGCGCCTTTCCACCACGTTTGCCGGCGCGAGGGCATCAAGCCCTCGCCTTGCCCTCGGGTTCCGCCGGCTACACCGTCACGCCTTCGAGCTCGAGCATCCGGCGCTTCACGCCCACGCCGCCTTCGGCGCTGAACCCGCCCATTCGATTGTTGGCGGCCAGCACGCGGTGGCAGGGAATGAGCAGGGGAATCGGGTTTGCCGCCATCGCGCCGCCGACGGCCCTCGCCGCCCGGGGCGCGCCGATCTCTCGGGCCAGCGCGCCGTAGGTCCGCGTCCGCCCGTAGGGAATCCTCGCGCAGGCCCGCAGCACCCGCCGACGAAACGCGGTCTGGCCTGAAAGGTCGAAGGGTGTGTGGAAACGCACGGGCTCTCCGGCGAAGTAGGCGGTGATGCGCTCTTGCAGCTCTGCGAACAACTCGGGCCGGAGCTCCGCGTCGGGCCATCGCTTGCCGGCCAGCCGCAGGGCCTTCGTCCTCGAGGGAACGGGCAGGACGGCGCCGCACACGCCTTGATCGGTGCCGGCGAGCACAAAGAAGCCTGCCGAGGTTTCGAAGAGGGAGGCGCGGAGCATGAAGAGTCATCATAGCCCCGCCGGGGAGGGCTTCAAGGATGTCGACGCCCGTCGCCGCGCTGGAGCCGGCTGACCGCCGTGGCGAGCCGGGAGAGCAGCGATCGCCCGTCCGAGGCCAATTCCAACCCCACGAACTGGAAGCCCAACGAGAGCTTGCCCACGCCTTCGACCTGGACGTGGCGAAAGCACGCCTCGAGGACGAGCGGGGGTTGCTTCGGATCGGGCGAGAAGCGCGCGCCGACCAGGGTGTTCTCCTCGAACCGAGGGTTGCTCTTGGAGGCCACCTCGACGCGCATGCCGCCCACGGAGAGGTCCAGCAGCCTGCCGCGTTGCGTCTCTTGGCCCGCGGGTGGGCCCATCCCGTCGACGTCGGCCCCCCCGGGCCAGAACTCGACGTCGAGGTGCACGAAGTCCGGGATGTCCACGCGGTAATAGACGCGGCGCTGCAGCTCTTCGATCTGCTCCGGCCAACTGATCAGGATGGCCTTGCTCGAGAAGCCGCGGGTGGTGCGCCGGCGCGGCTGACGCTTGCCGACGACGGTGGCGCCGAACATGCACTTGCGGCTGCGATGGCGGAACGAGACGCCGAGCTGCTCCCCCCGGTCGAACTCGATCTCGTCGTCTTCGATGTCGTACGGATAGGCCACCACGAGCGCCCGCCGGGCCGGTGCCATGTCCAGCAAGCGAGACTTGTGGAGTTGCCATTGGTCCGCGCCGCGGTAGCTCAGGACGAGACGAGCCTTCTCATGGATCGCGTCCGCGAGCAGTTGATCCCGCTGCCGACCCACCAGGGCGTTGGGCAGACTCATAGCTCCCCCCGTTGGGCCACCAACTCGGCCGGTCTGGTGTACAGCAGATCGCACAGCCGCTCTCGGGCGGTCTGCGCGTCGAAGTCATCCTCTCGCAGGTGGAACTGCACACCCAGGATCGCATGGCCCGGCGTGCCGGCCGGCGTCTTGTTGCTGACGACGGCCTCGAACTCGAACCCCCGGTCGGCCTCCTTCGGATGGAGTGCCACGGATATCCTCTGACCGGCGCGGAGGATCTGGGCGTCGTCCTCGCGGATCCGGCATGCCAATCCGTCGGGACTGAGGTTCAGAAGCTGACCGGTGAAGTCCTGCCGCCGCCGCTTGGCGCTGATGTGCACCGGACAGGCCGCCCGCAGCCTCATCCGTTGGAAGCGTCTTCGCTGCGTCACCTGCAGCACCTCCGGCTTGGCGATGAGCAACAGGGCCTGTGGCTCGGACCAGTCGATGTCCACGACATGCGATTCGAAGAGATAGAGCGATTGGCCCAGGACCGTCGTGCCGTCGACGTTCATGCCCACGAGGGTCTCGAGCGCCTGATCCGATTCCGCCTCATTGCGGGCGAGAAGCAGGTCTCCGTCGCTCCCCAGCAGCATGACGTGCAGGGACTCCCCGCTCATCCAGCCTCGGGGCTCGAGGTGGATCTCCGCGCGGTGCTTGACGGCCTGGTCCAAGAGCCGGCGGCTTTGGCTGGGGCTCAACGCGAACGCGAACTGCATGGTGCCGCCTCCTTTGCGGGCACGCCCAAGGACTACGGTTTCAAACGGCGATGCACCTCCACGAAGGAACGGATCTCACGGATCGCGCGCCGCGTCACGTCCAGATCGTCCCCGGGAAGGAACTTCAGCCCGATCAGGCGCGCGTCGTTGTGACTGAGCCGACGGATGTGCTGCACCCGAACGGCAAAGCAGAACGGCTCGTCGCACCCGGGCATGTAGAAGTCCATCATGTAGTGCTGGCCGATGGCCAGGCAGGCACGGTCCGACGGATCCACCAGCGCCGCGACGCCCCCGGCCGAGATATTCTGCAGCTCGGCGTGGAAGGCCTCGGACGGCGGAAGCTCTTCGTTCGTGCGTACGAGCAAGGGCTCGAAGTGCGCCATCACCGGGGCCGTGCTCCACAAGGGCACGCGGAAATCCGCGCGGCGGCGCAGCTCAAACGCTCGCCGGAATCGCCCGAGCTCGATGGCTTCGGCGCTGGTGTCCTCGTCCAAGGCATAGGGACCGCTGGACAGGACATCCCCTTTAAACCCGTATCGCGTGTCGTCCCAGTTGAAGCAGACATCCACACCCGAACCGCTGACCACCTCCACCGGTCCGTCCGGGCCGACGGGCCGCTCGATCCAGAGCCGGCCGATCCGTTCGCCCAGCAACCGCGCCGAAAGGCGGCGTTCCGATTCGCCTTCACCGTGGAAGCGGACCTCCGCCACCACCTTCCTCGCGGAGGCGTTGGCCAGGACTCGGCAGGCCTGATCGGACTCGAGCGTGACGGCAATCGGCATGGCGGCAGCTCTCTTCGGAAAACACACGACGCGCACGACGTGCGCCCGCGGATTTCATCGTCGCAAACCAGGGTCGACTTGAGAGCTTACGGAAGATTTGGGACGTCCGCCGGGGAGTCCAACACATTGGCTTCGATTGACTTGTCTTCGGTGTCGTCCTCGGCGAAGTCCTTGGGAGGCAGCTCCCGCCCCGTCAGCAGGGCCAGCACCCCGGGGATCGCCCAGAAGAGATCGAGCAGCCGGACCGCCAAAGCCAAGATCTGCGCCTGCGCCGCCGTGCCGAGTCCGCCCCCCACGAAGAACAGCTCGTAGGCACCGTCCATGGGGCCAATGCCCTGAATGCTGATCGGAATCGCACGAATGACCATCCCCAGCGGGAGATATACCAAGTAGGGCACCAGGGAGTCCGTCTTCATCCCCAGCGCCGCGGCGACCATGATCAACGAGGCCATGGCCACCCCCTGAAGCAGCGCAGTGAGCAGAAAGGCCGTGACGACTTTGCGCTTCTGCCTCCGCAAGATGAACATGGCTTGGTCGATCCGCCGAAGCTGCCCGCTCAGGGGCAGGCGATCGATCAGCTTGTCGTATCGGATCACAGCGCGGACGCGGCGACTAAAGAACAACCCGGATCCGATAATCATGGCGATGAGCAGCCCGCCGATCACCTTCGCCGCCACGCCGATATCATAGTCCAGCGACCAACCGACCAGCGACATCACCCCACCGACGATCACGAGAGAGGCAAGGCCCACGACACGATCGAGGAAGACGGCCATGACGGCCTCGGTCTTCTTGTCGGACCCTCGCGCCACGCAGTAGGCCTTGTAGAGGTCGCCGCCTGTGGCGCCGGGCATGGCGAAGTTCAGGAAGGCACCGGCATACGTCAGCTTGATGCTGTTCCAGTAGGGGATGTGAATGTCCTGGATCGCCATCATCACGGCAAAACGGACCGAGCAAATCAGCAGAACGGGGGAGAAGAGCAGGACCGCCCCGACCGTCAGTCCTTTGTCCATCTGGCCGAGGAGCTTGGGAAGGTTCTGGCCCGTGAGCTGGGTGTAGATGTACCAGATGCCCAGCGCGCAGACGCCGAAGCGGATTGCGTTGAACAAATAGCTCTTCACACGGGGTGACATAGAGTCCGGTCGCGTTCTGTCAAGACAAACGGGCTTTGGAACCAGTATCGGTCACTGGGCGAGGTTTCCTCACCTCCTGCCGGATCCGGGGCAGTCTAGCCGGTCGCCTCCGTCCTCGCCAGGTCAGCCGAGCTGCCAATGGCGGCGCAGCAGCCACTCCGCCGTCACGAGCAAAACGACCAGCCCGAAGGCGACGCCCATCTTCAGGTGTCGACAGGCGCTGGTCGCCGCCGTGAAGACCGCGTACTCCTGTGCCTGTTGCGGGCCTTGTCCGCGCGTCTCGGCCCTGCGGGCGAGCCGTGCCAGGAGGTCGCTCAGCCCGGGCAGACGGAGGAACTCTCCCCCACCGGCCTCGGCCATTTTCGTCAGACGGGCGGTGTCGAGGCTGAGGCGCTCGAACTCGGCGCTGGGTCGCCCTACGGTGAAGTCGATGGTGTCGCGCCCCAGCTCCTTGTCCTGCTGGCGGGCCACGACCTCGATCCGGTATTCCCCGGGCTCGGCGGGCTCGAACTCCACGCGGTAGACTCCGACACGATCCTCGCGCCGCGCCAAGGAGAGCTCCTGGGGCTCACCGCCCGGCTCCGAAATGCGTGCGGTGACGTTCGCGTAGTTGTAGGCCTGGCCCTCGTCGTCGCGGACCTTGGCGACGATCTCCACGCGCTCGCCCGGCTGGTAGTAGCTCTTGGCGACCTGGACTTGCACCCCCGATCCCGTGCCGCGCTCCTTCAGCTCGCTGCTGGCGAGCCATCGGATGAGTTGGCCCCAGAACCGGTGGTAGGGCGACTGCATGCCCAAGGCTCGGCGGAACATGTACCACCGCCACGTCGTGTCGGCGGTGAAGACGGCCGTCTTCCCGGAACCAAACTGCTGCGAGACGAGCACGGGCACCGGCTTGCCGTTGTGCTCGCGCGACGGGTGTTCGGCGAGCACGGACGCGCCGGGCTTGACCCCATCCACAAGGACACAGCCCAGCAAGGGGGGCAGCGAACCGCCGGTTTGCGTGGTCGCCGTCGTCGTCGCGGTGCCGAAGAACTCCGCCAAGCCTGTGAAGATCGGATGTGCCCGGCCGTCGGCCGTCAGCCGCGGGAGGAAGGGCGTGGCCTCTTGCCGATCCCTGCCGCGAGGCCCCAACTCCACGGGCAGAATCCGCTCGAGCTCGCTGCCGTCGTAGCCGCCCGGACCCAGCGTGGACGTCCCACCGATCATCAGCAGACCCTTGCCGGAGCGGACCGCCTCGACCAGCAGATCCATCTGCGGCTTGGACAGGTAGCTTCGATCGAGGTCGCCGATCAGGAAGACGTCGAAGGCCGCGAAGTCTTCGGCCGTCTTCGGAAAGCCCTTCAGCGGCTTGCCGCCGACCGTGCCGCCTGCGGTGAAGACCGGCGGACGCACGAGGATCAGCGTGGCCAGCTCGAGGTTCGGATCGGCCCCGAGGAACCGCCGGAGGAATTTGAACTCCGGCCGGACCGCGCCCTCGACGTACAGCACCTTGATCTGTGGGTCGGTCACCAGGAGGTGGATGTCGTGGGCGTTGTTCTCGGAGATCAGCTCGGCCGGATCGACCGGCACGCGAATGCTGAGTTTCTTTCGGCCCGTGGTGGTGGGCGTGTAGGAAAGCTCGACGACCTGCAGCTTCCGCTGCTCGGAGAGAATGAGTTCCTGCACATCAAGTCGCTGCGGTCCGTCGGTGAGCCGGACCTCGATCTTGCGGTTGGCCAGTCCCTCGCCGGCGATGTGGGCCTTGATCGTGCAGAGGTTGTTGGCGACGGCCTCGTCCGGGGCGTCGACCGCCGCGATGCTGATGTCCTGGAGCCGATCGGAGCGCATCTCCTCCGTCCCCACGCCCACCGTGAAGAGCGGCGCGCCGAGCGACTCGGCCACATCGACGGGGTCCTCCGATCCGTTGTGGTTCCCGTCCGTGAGCAGGCAGAGGGCGAAGACATCTTGATTGGGGTGTCTGGCCACCGCCTCGCGGATCGCGATCGCGAGATTGGTGGCATCCCCATCGGGCCGGCGGCGGACGAGGTCGTCGAGGCCCTCGACCGCGCGGGCCTCGGCATCGAAGACGTAGTACCGTATGTCGAAGCGCTTCCGGGCGTCCGTCGTCTCGGTCTGGCACGTCTCCAGGACGCTCTCGTAGCGCGTGGGCGCGTTCTTCGTGTCCTGCGCGCTCATCGATTTCGACGCATCGACCAGCATGAGCAGTAGCGGCTTGCTCGTGCGAAGCGGCAGGACCGACAGCACCGGCCGGAACAGCAGAAGCAGCAGCACGAGGACCGCCAGACAGCGCAAGGCCAGCAAGGCCGTGATCCGTCCCGCGCCCAGGAACCGATAGACCACGTGATAGAAGACGACGACGGTGGCCACGCACAGCATCACGACCACGGGGGCCATCAACTCCGGCGTACGCAACTGCCCCAGGAAGGCGGCCGCGTCCATGCCCGCCAACACCAGCGCGGCCAGGATCAGCGACAACCAGGAAGCCACGTCTCCTCGGCGCCAGATCAGCAGCACCAGCCACGCCCACAGGACCGTTGCGTTCACGACGACGCCGCAGAACGTCGCGAGCCCTTGTCCCCCGTCGGTGGCGGCACCGACGATCACGCCGATGACCAGGGCCAGTCCGCCGATCGCCCCGGCCGTCATCGCCGCGGCCGTCTTGCCGAGCTGCCCCTCGCGAATCGCCAGCCAGATCACCCGCGCGGCGAGCGCAAGCAGCACCGCGCCGACGGCGATGAGCATCAGATCGCCGCGGAAGTCGCGTTGGAAGGTCAGTCGCAATCGCTCCATGGCTAGGCCCGGTTTAGTCCCCGCCGCCTCGAAGCATCAGGTCGTCGTCGCTCTCCAGGGCATCGCCGCCGGATAGCACAAAGGCCGACCGTACCGACGGGTGGATCAACAAGAAACACAGGCCGGCCGAAACGGCAAGATAGATCAAGGGAATCGCGTAGACGTATGCGGGGACCTCGCGATGGGAAAGCAGCCAGAGGAGATACACGGACATCAATCCGTGCAAGACGGCGAAGGCGATCGCCCCCTTCCTGGCGCCGTCGCGGAGCTGAAGCAGCCCGGCGCCCACCCAGATCAACGCCCCGCCCACGACGAGGAACATCCAGTGCTGCCCCCCCGCGAAATACGCCCAACAACGCATCAGGCCGACAACCACGAACATGAGACCGATCCCGCGGCCGATCGCCTTGGCATATCTGTAGAGCACATCCGCCATCTGATCTCCCGACGGTCGGACCGGCCGGATTCGATTCCCCTCCCTCTCGATCACGATACCGGCGGGCGTGTGGATTGGAAAGCACTGCCGACTATAATGCCGCAGTCGTGCCGGTGCGCCTGTTGCCCCCAACGGCGACGCCGCTGGAGTGGATCCCATCGCCGAATCGCCCCACGCAAGCCGGCTCGCCGTACCCGGATCGATCGCCGTCGCGGTCGTGGCCGGGGCCCTTGCGTTTCCCCGTATCGCCGAGCAGATGCCGTGGGCCGACGAGACCCAGACCGTCGGGTACTGCCTGGGCACATGGGGGGAGGGATTCCACCTCGCCACGCACAGCCAGAACATGCCCGTCGGCTACTGGCTGATCGCCAAGATCGTCTACTCGATCGCCGGGCCTAGCTTCGCGGCAATGCGCTACCCGTCGGCCGTGGCCTTCGTGGCGTTCGGCGTGCTCCTGCTGTGGCTCCTGATGCGATGGTTCCCGCCGTGGTTGGCCCTGGTCGCGACGCTGGTGGTCGTGCTGCATCCGGCGCTCGTGTGGCATGCCCGCGACGCACGCGTCTACACGATCCTCCTGCTCGCCGAGACGGCGAGCGTCTCGCTCTTGCTGGCGAGGCCCTTCCGAGGGCGGGAGGTCCTGTGGGGGCTCTCCTCGGCCGGCATGGTCTACCTGCACCATCACGCGATCTTCGTCTTGGTCTTTGAGGCCGCCTTGCTCTTGGCGCTCCGCGCGGGCCGACGAAGGGAGGAGGAAGGGCAGGCGCCATCGGAAGAGGGCGTATCCGCCGCCTTCGCCGATCGGCTGCCGCGCGCGATCCACCTGATCTGGATTGCCGTCTTGGCCGGGCCTGATCTCCTCTTCGTCACCTGGGCGATGGGCTCGCCGAACGTGGCCACGCAGATGTTCGGCACCGGACAGACCTTCGCGCCGAACGTGCTGATGGCGGTGGACCGGCTCGGCGCGGGCATCCCCGAGATGATCCCGCTGCCGATCCCGGACCTCTGGCGGAAGCTGCTGGGCGGCGCGATGCTCGTCCTCGCGGCGGGCTTGACGTCCTGGCGAGGCAGGGCAGTCCATGCCTGGCTGGGTCTCGGCGTCCTGTGGATGCTCATCGTCCCGGCGGCGCTGCACGACGCCCTGGACGTCTTCTACGAGCCGCGCTTCGCCTTGATCATGATCCCGGCCGCGATCGTCTGGCTCATCGGTTCGGCCACTCTCCTGCCGACACGCTGGCCGCCCCTCCTGCTGGCCGTGCCGCTGGGGGGTTTGTTCCTCTGGAACGATCTCGAAGTGGTGCGCCCGCACATCTCGCCGTATCGGCCCGCGCGGGCGGAGATCAACGACAAGCTGGCGGAGCTGCCCGGTAAGATCGTCATCCATCCGGGCTACTTGATGGGGTGTTGGCCGTTACCGGACGGCTACGACACGGCCGGCGGGGTGCTGCTCTCGGACACGGGCGCGATGAAGGGCGTGGAGAAGCAGATGGCCGACGAGAACGCCGAGCGCTACTCGCCCGCGATGCCGTGGAGTGTGTTCCGTAGGGAGGTGGTGCGGGGCGAGTCTTTCACCGTCCTGCAGGGCTCGCCGGCGTTCTATCCCCGTCGACAGGTCGATTTCGCCCAGCCCGACGAGCCGTGGACCACGGGCTACGAGCTACACCGGATGTGGCCCAACCATCCGTTCGTGACGATCATCCGGTTCGAGCGCAAGCCATAGCCGAGTGGAAGCGAGCGTCCATGGAGCGGCGTCCTCGACGCCGCTCAGGGCTGGACAGATCCAGTCGGGCCCGACATGATGGTAGTCCCTGATAGCAACGAAGAGGTCAATCCCTGCAAGAAGGAGGACTGACGTGGCAGATCCGTTCCTGGTGCTAGAACACGAACATGGTATGGACAGAGAGGCCGGCATGAACCATCTCAAGGAGAAGGCGGAGACCAACACCTACGCCATCGCCGGCAACCAGCTGCAGCTCGATTGGGAAGGCGATAAGGCCAACGTCTCCGTGGCCGGCGCGACGGGCTACATCGAGTTCGAGGACAACAAGGCGATCCTCACCGTGATGGAGGTCCCCTTCGCCTTTCGCCCGATGAAGGGAATGATCGAGGGGCAGATCCGCGGCCTGATGAAGCAGATTTACGGGTAAGGCAGCCCGGCCACCCACCCGATAGCACCTATAGCGGTTGCCGCCGCCGGCCGACGGCACGCCGGGCTGCGCGGCCGCATTGTAACGTCATCTTGTCTGGGACCCAGCTCGAGGTGATGTCATGAAGCTTCACGCGACCGGAAGCGACCGGCTGGTCGGCCGTGAGGGGGGTGGGTGTCTGGCCCTGTTTGGCCTGCCGTTTCTCCTGGCGGGATTGTTCGTCACCTCCGCCGCGATCGCGGGTGAGATCCCGGACTCCGATACCGGCGAGCCCGCCCCGCGGTACTTCACGGTCCCCTTCGGCATGATCTTCGTGACGGTCGGGGCGGTGCTGGTCTTCGGCCGGCGCGGCATCGTCATCGATCGGCTCAGCAACCAGTTCACCGTGTGGTACGGGCTCATGGTGCCGATGCACACGAAGCGCCAGCCCTTGGGCGAGGCAGACGAGATCCGCGTCACCAAGGAGGTGCGACGGAGCAAGAACTCGACGTATACCGTCTACCCGGTACGCCTCTGTGGCGGGACCAAGCCGTTCGACATCAGCGAACCACGGCAATACCAGCAATCCCGGCAGCTCGCCGAGCAGATCGCCAAGTTCCTCACGTTGCCGATGGTCGATCAGTCCGGCGGCACGACGGTGCGTCGCGAGGCCGACCAGCTCGACGAATCCCTCCGAGACCAGGTCATCCGCACCGGCCAGGTCGTGCCCTGGCCCGAGCCGCCCGCCGACATGCGCAGCAGCTACGAGGTCCGCGGCGATACGCTGCTCTTGGAGGTCCCACCGGTCGGTGTCACGCCGTCGACGTGGATTTCCATCGCCGGGGGGCTGCTGCCCGGCGTCGTCATCTCGACCTTCATGTGGGTGGCCGGCTTCTTCGAATTCGGCGGCGACGATCCGATGGCCATGACCTTCATCGGCGTGTTCGTGCTCATCCTGTTCGTCCTGCCGCTGGCCGGCGCGCTTTCCGGCGCGCTGCACAAGGCCCGGCTCCGCGTCAACATCGTGGCCTCGCCGAGGGAGCTGCGCATCACGTCCGCCGGCCTGCGCAAGAGGGAGCGGGCGATTCCCACCGACGAGCTCGAGGAGCTGGAGGTCAAGCACGGCAAGAAGAACCTGCCGGGCGTGTTGGCCATGCTGGGCGGCGGGAACACCCTCCTTGCGCGGAGCGACCGCGAGGATGTTTCCACCACGCTGAACGTCTCGCACGACGAGCTGGACTGGATCCACGGCGCGATCCGCTACGTCGTCACCGGCCGCGAATGATCCTTGTAGCGCCTGACGTGTCGCACGCCTACGGAAGCCCTCTTCTCCCGTTCGCCCTTGCGTCGAATCCGCTCGCGGAATACAAGAACCCATCGAGCCGAACGCAAGGCACGCGCCCATGATCGAAGCCACGGACCTCTTGAAGAGCTTCCCCCGACCGGACGGCGGGGAGATCCGCGCCGTCGACGCGTTGACGTTTCGCGTCGACGCCGGCGAGATCTACGGGCTGCTCGGGCCCAACGGGGCGGGCAAGACCACGACGCTCCGCATCCTCTCGGGGCTGATCACGCCGACGGCCGGCCGGGCGGTCCTCAACGGCTTCCGCGTGGCGGACCAACTCGACGACGTGAAGCGTTCGATCGGCTTCATGACGGCCAACACCGGGCTCTACCAGCGCCTCAGCCCGCGCGAGCTGCTCCAGTACTTCGCCGAGATGCACGGGATGGACGAAGCGCGGGCGCGCCGCCGCGCCGAGGAGCTGATCGAGCTGGCGGGCATTGCCGAGTTCGCCGACCATCGCTGCGGCACGCTATCCACGGGCCAACGACAACGCACGAATATCGCCCGCGCGCTCGTGGCCGATCCGCCGATCCTCATCATGGACGAGCCGACGCTGGGCCTCGACGTCCTCACCAACCGCGTGATCGTCGACTTCATCCGCCGCGAGGGTCGCGCCGGCAAGGCCGTCCTGATGTCCACGCACC
>CAZKCX010000147.1:0-11941 GCA_964550865.1 uncultured Planctomycetales bacterium | reverse complement strand
CACAGCCGCGGCTTCATCCATCGCGACGTCAAGCCCAAGAACATCATGCTCACCAAGAACCGTGTGGCCAAGCTGGCCGACATGGGTCTCGCGCGCGAGATGACGGACATCGAAGCCGCCAAGGCGGAGGCGGGGCGCGCCTTCGGCACGCCGTACTACATCAGCCCGGAGCAAGTCCGCGGCGAGATGAACATCGACTTCCGGGCGGACGTCTACTCTCTCGGCGCCACGTTCTATCACATGGTGACCGGGCGGTATCCCTATGACGGGCCGACGCCGTCCGCCGTCATGCATAAGCATCTCAAGCAGCCGCTGACGCCTCCGGACCACGTGAACACCAGCCTCTCCTCGGGCGTGGGGGAGATCATCGAAGTCATGATGAAGAAGAAGCCCGAGGAACGGTACGCCTCGACGAAGGACCTGCTCGCCGACCTCGAGGCCGTCGCCCGAGGCGAATCGCCCCTGCAGGCACGCGCGCGCTACAGCGACGATCTCCTGCAGGGATTGGCGAACCAGGAGGAGAACGCCGTCGTGACGGCCGATCCGAACGCGCAAATGGCCGCCGGGGGAATCCAGCCAAGCTGGACCATCGTCGGCGTGCTCGCGTGCCTGCTGGTCCTCAGCCTCTTGTTCAACCTCGTTTTGTTGCTCAAGTAACTCCGACGACACGATGCAACGCAATATCAAGCTCGTCATCGCCTACGACGGAACCGATTTCCACGGCTGGCAACGTCAACCCGATCAGCGAACGGTCGAAGGTGTGATGGAGCAGGCCGCTCGACGTGTGGTGCGGCACCAGGTCCAGCTCATCGGGAGCGGCAGGACCGACGCCGGGGTGCACGCCGCGGGTCAGGTCGCCAACTTCGGAACGGAGTGCTCCATCCCCATCGCCAACATGCGAAGGGCGATCGGGTCACGCCTTCCCAAGGACGTGACGATCGTCCATGCCGCCGAGGTGCCGATGTCGTTCAATGCCACTCAATCCGCACGGGTCAAGCTCTATCGCTACCGCGTCCACAATGCCTCGGGGCGCCCCACCGAACGGCAGCAACAACGCTACACGTACCACTTCTGGCAGCCGATCGAGATCGAACCGATGATCGAAGCGTCACGCCACCTCGTCGGCCGGCGCGATTTCGCGGCCATGGCGTCCAAGGGCAGCCCGCGCGAGACGACCGTTCGAACCGTCTACGGCGTCGACATCGTCCGCCACTATCAGGAAGTCCGCTTCGACGTCTACGGCCGGGGCTTCCTCTACAACCAAGTCCGCAACATGGTGGGCACGCTCATCGAGGTCGGACGCGGGCACTGGCCTCCCGAACGCGTGCGGGAGATCATGGAGAGCCGCGACCGCTCGCTGGCCGGCCCTACCGCGCCGGCACGGGGCCTCTGCCTGCAGTGGGTCCGGTACGATCTGAAAGCGACCGCCGCACAGGAAGAGGACGAAGCGTAGACCCTTGCACGAGGTCGAAGGCGCCTGGCGACCGGCGGGCCTGCGGTCGCGTTGGTAGGGCCTCGCGGATACAATGATCGAATCGCAAGCAGCCGGCTCCGTTTCTATTCCATCCAGGAGGGAGGTATGGCCTCACGCCCGCCGTTCAAAAACGTCACGACCTGGCCTGCATTCCTCAGTGTCCTGTTGATCCTGGCCGCCGCCGAGGCGATCCATGCCGGCGATCGCGGATCCGAGGGAGCTTTCAAGATCACAAAGGACGAGGGCAGCTACCTCATCACCCGGGCGGGCAAGCCCGTGCTGCGTTACCGCTTCGGTAACGTCAAATTCAAGCCCTATGTCTCCGAGCTCTTCCTCCCCGACGGCACGAACATCCTCCGCGACGCCCCGCACGATCACCTGCACCACCACGCCCTGATGTTTGCATGGAACGTAGACAAGACGGAGTTCTGGGGAGAGGCGGGCAAGGTCGGGAGACAACGCTCGCGGAAGGAGGCCGGCCCGACGGTTGCCCAGAAGCGGGATGGGGCCTGTGTCGCGCATCCGCTCGATTGGGTGAGCCCGGAGGGAAAGCCCCTCCTGCGGGAGGACCGGAAGGTCTGCGCCCTGGCCGATAGCGGTCCCGCAGATGTGCTGCTGCTCTGGCAGGGCATCTTCCAGGGGCCACGACCGGATGCCGACATCGAGATCTCCGGCCGCGAGTACCTGGGGCTCGGCATTCGCTTCAAGCAAACGATGGACCACCGCAAGAGCCGTTTCCTCGCGGCGAACGGCAAGACGGCCGTCAAGAAGGTCAACGGCAGCCGGTGCGATTGGTGCGCGGTCCTTGGAGAGATCGCGCCCGGCAAACCGATTACGCTCGTCTTCATGGACCATCCGCAGAACCCGCGTCACCCGGCCAGGTGGTTCGCGATGGACCAGCCGTTCGCCTACCTCTCGGCGACCATCGGGCTGAAGGATCATCCGTATACCCTCAAGGCGGGGCAGACGCTGACGCTTCGATACGGGGTGGCCCTCTGGTCGGGCAGCGTCGGAAAGAGCGAGATCGATAGGGCATACCGACATTGGCTCAACAAGATCGACAACCCGTAGGGGAACGTCGTACCAAGATCCCTACCGCAGTGCACGACGGGATGGCGGTCGCCCTCGCCCTTCTGGCCGTTTCGGCAGGCGGTTGCGCCCTGCGGGAGAAGCCGGATCGCCTCGCCCAAGTCCGTGACGAACGGCGCGACGAAATCGCGGATCTTCAGCGGAAGCTCGCCGAGGCGCGAGAAGACCTCAACCGCCAGGCCGGCGAAGAGCTCGAGCTACGCCGAAGGCTCGCCCAGACCAACGAGCATCTCGCCGCACTCCGCGAGCAGAATCGCCTACTGCAAGACCGGGCGGAATCCGCCGAGCGCGCGAGCGCGCAGTCGGAAAAGCGAATGGCACAGCTCCGGTCCGATCACCAACGCGAGCTGCAGCGGCTTCGCGATTCCCATGAGGAAGAGCTCGAAGAGCAGAAGGCCAGGATCGAACGCTTGGAGAAGCGCCTGCGACAGCTGGAGGAACTGTTGGCGCGAAGCCGGGCCAAGCCTCGGCTGGACTCCCCCGCCCCCGAGTAGAGGATCACTTCGGGAGACGACGGCCCCAATCGGTCACAAGCCATCGCCGGGGGAGACGTGTCGCGGCGAAGGGGCGCGTCAAACCCCATGCAGCATTTCAGAAAGTTGCTTGCCCATCGCGCTGCTGATCTTCGCCAAAGACCAGAGGGAAGCGGCGTTCTTGCCGAGCTCGACCTGCGAAAGCTGGCTTGTCGTGAGGTTGGTACGTTGGCTGAGTTGGCGAAGCGTGAGATTCTGCGCGAGCCGCTCTTGCCGTATGCGATGGCCGATCAAACGATTCAGCTCGTCCTCGGACGTGTAGATCAACCCCTTGTCGCGCGCGACACGCTCCACGGCCTCCAGCAGCTGCTCTTGACGGAACGGTTTCGTGATGTAATCGCAACTACCCGACCGCATCGCCGCCGCCGCCGTCTCCACGTCCGGGTATGCCGTCATCATCAGCGGGCTGACCCGCCCGTCGATCTCTTGAAGACGTTGCACGAATTCCACACCGTTCATCCCCGGCATCTTGATGTCGACGAGGGCGATGTCGAACGCACTGGCCTCGGTGGCTGCCAACCCCTCCTCGGGCACGTTATAGACCTCCACCTGGTAGCCGTTGCTCTCCAGGATGAGGCGAACCGTGCGGCATACCGTCTGATCGTCGTCGACAACCAGCACCTTGATGTGATGTCGTGTCGGCATGGTATTCTCACCTAGGCCACGCTACGCCGGGGTCGCGGGACACCTACTCGACGTAGGGCCCAAGCAAGGCCAACTACCGTAGGGCCTCGTCGCTTCCCCTTGGGAAATGCCGTCAGCTTGTCGAGTTGTGCCGCTCCCAAACCGTCTTCACGCGCTGCTCCACGCCGGGCGCGCGAACGGTACCGCACCTTTCCCTGCGTTCCTCCGGTAGAATCGAGTCCTTGGTCACCCGTCCCAGCGCAGACACGGACAAAAGCGGGACCGAGATAAGGATACACCAATCATACGGTTTGGTGAAGGTCCGTCAAGATTCTCCTGGGTAAGATACCGTCGGCAGAAACGACCGTATCGGGCGTGGTCAGCCCTTCGGCCCCGTCACGGGCACTGCGGGTCGGCTCGAGACGCTCCGCCCGCATCACGACATTGATAGCACCGTGTGCTGCTCGGGATTCCCCCCGCGCGATGCCGGGTTACCCCATCAGGAGACAAAGCCGGTCATGTTTATTTGAAAAAATCATAGCCTCTGTGATTTCAAAGTCCTACTGGATTGTGCTGCCCTATGCGGCCGATTACAATATGTAAGGACCGAGTAAGGGGGGCCATCTGGACCATGGAAGCCTGCGGTGGCCTGCTGCGGCGAACGTGGATGGGCACTTAGCCAGCGGCCAACCGCTGATGGGCGTGGGTCAAGATTCGGTCCGGACGTGGGAATTCGCGCTTGGCGGTCAGGGGACGGATAGGGATAGTCCCCACAAGCGCTGTCGCGCGTCCATCGCATCTGGGTCCTCGGCCACCGGCCGAGGGAGTGTGTGATGCTCGTCCTATCGAGGCAGCGCGATCAGATCATCATGATCGGTGACGACATCGAGGTCGTCGTCGTCGATATACGCGGGGACAAAGTTCGGCTTGGCATCACCGCGCCCAAGCAGATCGACGTCCACCGGAAGGAAGTATACGACCAGATCAAGCAAGAGAACAAGGCCTCGGCCCAGATGGACAAGAAGGACCTCCCCCCTTCCGACAGCGTCCCGCAGAGGGGTTCCAACACGCGCCCGAAGGGCACGAACTCAAACCGCAGAGAGTAGATCCCGGGGTACAGGGGCCGACCACCACGCCTCTCGATGGACCCTTCGGATCGAAATACCCAACGGACAAAGGGCCATAACCTTGTTCGCCACGGCCCCCCACGACAACGGGCGAGTCAGCTGTACACCAGAGCGGGCTGCTTTCGTGCTTCGGGGAGCTCGAAGTTCGGACACGTTTCCGGCTTCGGCCGGCTTTCGTACTCGAGCACGGCCTCCATCATCGCCTCGTGGAGTGCGTCCAACCCCGTTTGCAGGACCCCTGCCGTATCGGAGTCGCATCGAAAGCGTTCCGGCTCCAAGCTTGCGGCATGAAGAAAATCACCGGCTCGAAGGGCCGCATTCAATGATTGGCAGATCTGCTGACAACAAGGGCAGATCCCCCGGACGCCTGGAGACGGGTCCGTGCAGACAAGGGCTTGAAGATCGCCACGTCCCGTAATGGCCACCATCGCCTTGAGTCTGCACCCACACCGAGCCACCTTCTTCTGGGAAAAGCCTCGTGCAACCATGACGGATCTCCATCTCCTCTTGGCCACCCGGCTGGGAACGGCAACAAGGATTCGTGACGGGATGGTTAGACTTGCACCTAGACAAGTATACAACAAGAATTCGAGTTGGACTTGAAAATCGACGGATTTCCGTCACGGCCAGCCTGTCTCGCCGATCGGCGCAGGCCGTGTCATAACATGCTTTATCGAAAGATCTTATAAGGTACAAGGGGTTACCCGCTCGTTCAGTTTTCGCGACCGGGACGGCGTAGCCCGGTCCGGCGGGGCAGGAACCCCAATAGGGGCCGACACCGACCGCTTGATCCGGTATGGTATACTCCCGTGCTTCGAACGAGGCCGGGCCTTCAGCGGGGGCGGCCCCGGGCGTCTCGGCAGAGATATGAGTGTCGGGCGCCCCGTTGCCGGTGCCAACGAAGGATACGCGGCGGCCCATCAACGACCATGGAAAGGGCGTGCCATGTCGGTCTTCGACCGGTCTTCGAGATCGGTTTCGAAATCGTGGGAGCTTCGAGAGCGGGCCTGCCGCGTGATCCCGCGCGGCACGTGCACCAACAGCAAGGCCCCGCTGCCGGAGCTCAAAGGGGTGGAGCCCTGCTTCGTCGTGCGCGGTGAAGGCTGTCGCGTCTGGGATCTGGACGGCAACGAGTACATCGACTACCGAAACGCCCTCGGTCCGGTCACCCTCGGCTACGGCTACCCGCCGGTGGTGGAGGCGATTCGGGAACGGCTCGCCGACGGCATCGTCTTCGGCTATTCGCATCCCCTAGAGGTGCGCGTCGCCGAAGCGCTGACGGAATGCATCCCTTGTTGCGAGATGGTTCGGTTCTTCAAGACGGGCGGCGAGGCCATGACGGCGGCCATCAAGACGGCGCGCGCCTACACCGGCAGGGACGTCGTCCTGCGGTGCGGCTATCACGGGTGGCTTCAGAACAACGCCAGTCCGGCCGACCCGGGTATTCCGGACGCCACCGATGCCCTGCTCAAACCCTTCGCATGGGGGGATGAGACCGGGTTGGAGGAGTTGCTGAAGGCCAACCAGGGGAATGTCGCGGCAATCACGCTCGCGGCGTCGTACGCCCATCTCACGCCGGAAGCCACCTTCCACCAGACCTGTCGACGGCTGGCGGACGAGCACGATGCGTTGCTGGTCTTCGACGAGATCGTCACGGGCTTTCGTGTCGCGATCGGCGGCGTGCAGGAGTACTACAACGTCTCACCGGACTTGGCGGTCTTCAGCAAGGGGATGGCCAACGGCATGCCGATCAGTGCCCTGGTCGGTCGCGAAGAGGTCATGCGGGTGCTCGAGCGAGCGGTGGTGAGTTCCACCTTTGCCGGGGATATCCTGTCTCTGGCCGCCGCGGAAGCCACCCTCGAGGTCTACCGCGAGCAGGACGTGGTCGGACACCTGTGGGACGTGGGGTCACGACTCGTCGACGGCGTGAACGCGATCTTTCGCGAATCCGATGTCCCCGCTGAGTTTCGCGGCTGCCCCACCTGTCCGCAGCTCATGATCGCTTCCGGTGACACGGAACGGGACCAGCGGATGCGTGTGAACCTCCTGCGCGGCCTGTTCGCCCGAGGGATCAGCATCTACTATGTGAGCTATGTGAACCTCTCGCACCGGCATGCGGATATCGACGCAACGCTCGACCGATGGCGCGAGGTGGTCCACGAAGGATTGGACGAGGCTGGGTCGCCCGCCGGATAAGGCGTGGCCGACGGCCCGGCGGCGCCTGTGACAAGTTGCATCCGCGATGCGGGGACGCCATTCGCCATCGCACGCGTTCCCCCGAACGAACGTTGCAGTCGGCCGCATTTGGGGTTAGCTTAGAAGAAGGCATTTCGTGGCCCCGGCAAGATATGAGATCTCCCTTTGCTTCGCGGGCCGTATGAGCGTGGAATAGCCGCAGCATCGGAGAAGACCAACGACGAAGTCAGGAGGATGTCAAGATGGTAGGTTCGATTCGCGAGAGACTTAACGAAGCTCCCCCTTGGGTCGGGTACGCGCTAGCCGGTGGCGCCGCTGCCATCGCCATCGGAATCGTCCTGTGGCAGCTTTCACCCTCCAGCGGTGGGGGCGGCACCGGGGGTGAAAAGCATATCTACTTCACCGATACCCAGGACGGGATCACCGTATCCGCCGAGGAGGCGCGGGAGATGCTGCGGGAGGCCGCGAAGGCCAATCCGGGACAGCGTCCCATGATCAAGAATCCAAAGAGCGGCAAGTACACGGGCGTGATCGGAGAGAAGTGCGAGAAGTGCGGCGCGTACTTCGAGCTCCCGGAGAAGTCCGGTAGCATCTTCCCCGATTCCTGGCGTGACGAGTGTCCGAAATGCGGACACAGCGCGCAGAAGGAGCGGGCGATCCAGGCGGCGCTCAAGCAGAAGAAGGAAGGGAAATACGACCCGGAGAAGATCCCGCCGTTCATTCGCAGGGCGGTCGAGGAGTATGAGCGGGAACAGGGCGGCGGAGGCGGCGGATAAGAGACGACGCTGCCCAAGGGCTGGAAGATCTACGAAAAGGGCTGTCAGGTTAGGTTCGCAGTGACCAAGCCCCTCGGATCAGAATCGGCCGCGAGGTGAGCCCATCTGCTGGTCGCCGCCCGCGGCCGTCTCTGTAGGTTGGATGTTGCGCTTCTCCCGTGGGCGGGTCCGCGCCTCCCATCGGGACAACCGCGCCGAGAGGGCTCTCGGACAAACGTCGGTCCGGCGAATAGGAAACACGCAATGACTGGTGGCATTCGAGAGAAGCTCAACGAGGCCCCGCCATGGTTGGCCTACACGGTGGTCGGGCTTGTCGTTGTTGCGGCCGTGGGCATCGTCGTGTGGAGTACATCACAACCGGACCCGACCACGGGAGGGGATCGGCATTACCTCTGCACGAACTGCAAGCATGGCTTCACGGTGGGTTCCGCCGAAGCGCAGGCAATGTTGGAAGAGGCGGCACGTGCCAATCCCGGCCAAGTCGCAAAGACCAAGTGCCCCGCATGCGGGGAGTACGCCTGCGTGGTTGCGCTGAAGTGCCCCAACTGCGACACGTACTTCCAGATACCGGAACGGCAAGCCGGAATGCCCGCCCAGGGCTGGCGAGACGAGTGTCCAAAGTGCGGCTACAGCACGCAACGCGAACAAGCCGTGAAGATCGTCCTCAAGCAGAAGAAGGAAGGAACGTACGATCCCGACAAGACCCCGCCGATGGTCCTGGAGGCCGTCGAGGAGTACGAGCGCGAGCACGGCCAGTGAGTCGGCCGCACGCCGGGACACCGCACCTGCCGGACCGAAAGCACGGCGTTCGGGGTTTTCCGCTGTCGGCCTGGACCTCCCCAGTCGATATCGTATGGTGAAGGGGCAGCAGCATCGCCGCAGGTCCCCTGCATAGGACGAGAACCGAATGAACGTGGGCGCCGTCAACGATACGATCGGTATCGCCGTGCTTCGCAAGGCGATGGCGATGGAGAAGCAACAAGCTCAGATGGTCGTTGAGAATCTGCGCCAGGTCGCTCAGATGCAGTCCTCGCGTTCGCCTGCTCCGACCGGCTCCACCCCTCCGTCCGGTAACCTGGATCTCTACGCCTAATACGCCGCTTCGGCGTTCGCCGAAGGGCTTTCCCCGAGGTCTCTCCCAGAATCCACGCCAAAGACCGACCCGGAATTTGACTCGGAACGGTTTCGAATCGTATGGTCTCCTCGGAGAATTGTCTTCGCCGAGGAGTGAGGGAAGATGCCATGACCGGCCTTAGCTCGGTGGCCGGGGCACCCCTCCAGGCCCAGCTTCGAGCGATTTTCGATGCGGCTCAATCGGGCACACTCTCCGGCCTCGACCCGAAGGTAATCAACGCGGCCAGAATGGCAGCCGGGATGCTGCGGTCGGCCGTGCAACGGGTCGAGAACGAGGGTGCATCGAGAGAGTCGCAGACAGCCGAAGCAAGTGCTTCCTCCAAGACAGCAGCGGAGGAAACACGGATGGCTAGAGACTCATCGGAAACGAAGGGTCGAAGCCTGGATGTGGTGGCATAAACTCCGGTCGTAGACATCCAGAGCAGAAACGTTGGCCCAAACGAACCGTCGCTCGGGTGCGTGGGTGGTCTGTCCGACTGTCGGGCGTCAAACCATCCCAACCAACGCGGCTTCGCCCAGGACGACCGCCGGGCGGATGAGAATCCCGGCGCCGCACGGATGCGAAGCTCCGACAGAACGCCGATTCGTACTACAGAGAGGGAGTCTGCGCCTGCACGTTCCCGCGGCCATGGCGTGGGCATCTGCGGGTCAACGGATGGGATCGTTTGTCTCGTTACTCAGATAGCGGGCGTTCTTCGAGGGTGCGCGCCCTCTACGCGCTGCCGTTGCTTCCGCGCTGTTGAAACCTTCATCCGGCAAGAGTAAGGGCGGGGCCTCGGCCGAACGCATCTGGGCCGGTTCCGAATGCTCCTGGGTGAACTGATCGCCCAGCCTCGCGCGAACCGATTCGGCCTTCTTTCCGGACCACCACGTCGATGCGATCCCGACGAGACCGGCCACGGTCTTGGCGGTGGCATCGGCCGTGGGCTGCTGCGCCTTGCCTCTGGGTTTGGCCGACATCCTCGCGGCCGTCGCAGCGGGGACTCGCGAGGGCTCAGCACGGGGTTCCGTCTTGCACACCGGCCTCGTGGTCGCGGAGCGCTTTTCCGCCTTGGCCTGGAGCTTCGGCTTCTTGGCAGGTGCGGCCTTCGCCGGTGAGGGGTGCATAGGCACCAGGGGCTTGCTTGGTTCCACGGGCGCCTCGAGTGTGGGAGCCCGGCGTTCCCTCGGCGCGGCTTCTTGCGACACCTCCGGCACGGCAGGGATCTCGATCGGCGTCGGCTCGAGAACGGCGTTCGCTTGCTCGGCGGGATTCGGCGCTTCGACCTCGACGGCCTCGTCCACGCTCGGTGACTTCGGAGCGGGTCGTTCCTTGATCACGGTCTTTGCCAGGTCTGCCTCGCCCATCGGCAGCGTGGTGGCACCGGACGAAGCCTCTTCGGCCCCGTCCGAGGCTTGGGCAAGCCGTGCGTCGTCCCGTGCGACCGCCTTGGCATCCAGTTGCGCGGCCATGCGCTTGAGACCTTCTCGCGCCGGCGTCAAGTTCGGATTCAAGGCCAAGGCCTGCGAAAAGCAAGCGCTTGCCAGCTCGAACTGCCGATTCATCTCATACATCACACCGAGGTTGTAGTGGGCGCTCGGCGGCGGCAGTACCAGCAGGAATTGTTTCATCGCCTCCTCGTATCGCCCCGTGCGAGCCAGCACGACACCCAGGTTGATTCTCGCGCGAGCGAAATCGGGTTGAATCTCGACGGCCTGATTGAGTTGGGCTTCCGCCTCCTTCCACTTTCGTTGAAGGATCAGGGAGTATGCCAAGTTGTTGTGAAGGTGCGCCTTGTCCGGGGCAAGCTCGACGGCCCGCCGGAAGGACTCCTCCGCCTGCCCGTGCTGACCCAGCCGACAGAGCAACAAGCCAAGTCGATTGTGGGCGTCCATGCACTCCTTGCTCACGGCAATCGCCTTGCGGTACATCGAAACGGCCGTCACCAGGTCCCCTCGACTCTGGGCGAGCTCGCCCGCGGCGACGTAGGTGTTCGGCAGGATGGCGGGTTCCGGCTCTGGCTCGACTTCGCTGATGTCGGGCTTGGGCGGACCGACCCCCTCGTGGGGATCGGAACCCATCATTCCGCCCTGCCAGTTGTTCTGGCAGCCCAGCAGCGTCAGAAAGGCCGCAGTGCTGCACGCAAGAATCCGCGGCTTCATCTCATTTACCTCCCCCGAAGAGGCTGCCCAGGGCCGACATGGGCCCACCGCCGCCGGACTGGGTACCCCCTGCGGGCGTTATGGTCGCGGCCTTAGCGGCTACGGCCTCACGGGCGTTCATCCCTTCCCCGCCGGGCATGTCCCGGGTGACCGAGATGCGTTCATCCCTGATTTCCGTTGTGTTGAGATATGCTCGAATGCTGTCCATGCGCTGGGCGACGAGCTGGGGATCCTCCAGCTTGCTGGAGTACCGGATCGCGCCGCCGTACACCTTGAGCAGCTTGGCGTACCGCTCGAGACGACGCGCCCCCAGGCCGTTCAGCTCCGCCTGATGGGGTACGAAGTGAATGTCCGCCAGCGAGAGATCCTCCAACATGGCGTTGTCGACCATGTGGACGAATGCCGCCTGCATTTCATGAGGATAGCTCGCTGCGCCTTGCGGGGGAGCATTCAACCGCTCGGTGGGTTGGTTGCACCCGCCGAAAGCCAGGATCGCCGTTGCCAGGAAGCAAGAGAATGCGAACCGCATTGCCGAACTCCTTCTCGTCACAGCGGGTGCCCGCTGTGGGGCTCTCTAGGTCTCGAAGTGCATGGGGCAATTCAGACGTTTGCCGTAAAGGACCTTTCGCCCAAGGGAGAAGCGATGTGCCCTCCCGATCCGTTGAGGTTCCCGGGCGAACGAGCTGGCCGGCCTCGTTCGATGGTCCCTCTTTGTCACTTCGAAATGGGCGTAATACGCCCTCGCTCTTGTTTGCATATATCGGACGGAAGATGGGAGGCTCCGCAGTCCGATCACCAAATAATCTATTGGAAGTTCCCCCCCGGACCCCTCCGCCGGCCCGGTCC
>CAZKCX010000146.1:10754-11961 GCA_964550865.1 uncultured Planctomycetales bacterium | reverse complement strand
ACACGAACATGAGTCGGCGGATCTGCTCGACCAGGTCGGGGTCTTCGGCCTCCAGCGCCTCGAGGATGCTCTTCTCCGTGCTGCGGTCGGCCAGGTTGAGCATCTCGGCGACGTGCTCGACGCCTCCCACCTTGGCCAAGCGCGCGCCGACAATGCCGCTGAGCCGATGCTCCAGACCGCGCTCCACCTCCTGAATGACCTCCGGCGAGGTCTGCTCCATGTTCGCGATCCGGCTGACCACCTCCATCTGCTTGCTGGCTTGCAGGCCGACGAGAATCTCGCTGGCCTTCTCGGGAACGAGATGCGCCAGGATCAACGCGATCGTCTGCGGGTGCTCGTCCTGGATGAACGTCAAGAGGTTCTCGCTCTCGGCCTTCTGCAGGAAGCTGAACGGTTCCTGATGCACCTGATGCTCGATCTGCGCCATGAGGCGCATCGCCTCTTCCTTCCCGACCGACTCTTCGAGAAGACGTCGCGCGTAGCCGAGCCCGCCTTCGTCGGCGTAGCCCCGAGCGATCACGAGGTTGTAGAACTCCTCGATCACGTTCTCGCGTTCCTTGGCGGAGACCTGCTCCAGCGACGCGATCTCTCGGGTGACCTCTTCCACTTGCTCTCGATCCAGGCGCTTCATGATCTCGGTGGCTTCGGCGCGATCGATCGAAACGAGCAGAATGGCCGCCTTTCGGAGCCCGCTGACGTTTGTCCCAGAATCTTCATCCGCCGGTGACATGCTTCCTTGATCCTTACCTCAGGCCGCTACGCGTTCTGAATCCAACGCCGGACCAGATTGGCCGCGATCGAGGGATCGTCCTTGATGTACGAAGACACCTGCTTGATCCGCATCTCCTCCTGCAACGCGCCTTCGTCGACCTCGTGCCCTTCCATGGCCGACTCGCCGCCGCTGGCCTCGCCGATGGTCTCGCTCGCCGTGGAAAGCACGCCGAGATCCTGTTCCGGCTCGGCGAAGGCGGGATGACGATCCCGCATACGCGACGCGGCGGCCGGTCCCTTGCGAACGATCATCAGCATCATTCCGAGACTCAGCACGGCCAGCGCGCCGAGGGCCAGCTGCCTCGCGTGTGTCTTGGCCATGGCGAGCATGGAATCGCTCGGGACCTCTCCGGGCAGCATGCCGGCGGCGGCCATGCGGGTCATCGGATCGTCGAACCAGTCGACGGAGACGAGCTTCTCGTCGTCGCCCCCGATG
>CAZKCX010000146.1:0-10744 GCA_964550865.1 uncultured Planctomycetales bacterium | reverse complement strand
AGTGCGCCATGTCCACTTTGCGGGATGATACAGAAGTCCGTGTGGATCATTGGGAACTCCTTCTTGGCGATCTCGTCGATCTGATCGTCGGTGGGCTCCTGTTCCGCGTTGCCCTGCTGACGCTTGAAGATGCCCGCCAGGTAACTGCGCGGGACGTTGATCGCCGCGCTCAGACCCTTCAGCGCGCCGAGCGTGTGCTCGGTGGTGGCCATCTTCTCTCCCAGCGCCGAGAGGAACTCCGTCTTGCGGCTGCTGTTCTCCATCTCCTCCACACGCCCCTTCTCGCTGATGGCGACGCTCGTGTTCGGCTGGACGCCCGGATCGGTGGCGGAAGGCTTGCGGTTCTCGATGGTCTCCTCCTTCTCCTCGCTCAGCTCGATGGCCTTGCCCTCGAGCGGCGTGCGCTCGGTCTCGCGACGGCGGGCCGTCTCGATCTCGGCGAAGACGCTCACCCGGGCGCCGTCGATGCTGAGTAGCTGCTGAATCTTCTGCTGGAAGTAGGCCTCCTGCTCGCGACGACGCTGGAGCAGCTCGTCGCCCATCCCGCTGCCGGCCGGATGGATTCGGAAGGACTGGTGCGTGTTGGTGTCTACAATCTGGACGTTCTCGGCGGGCATGCCCGTCGCGCCGGCGACGAAGTGCGCGATCGACTGCTGAAAGGCACGGTCCATCGACGTGTTGGCCTTCAGGCCGATGCTCACGCTGGCCGACGGCTTGGCCACCTTCCCACCCAGCGCGCGACGATTGGGCATCTGCAGGATGACCTGCGCGCTCTTGACGTTCTTCCAGCCCTCGAGATCCATGGCCAGTTGGTTGCCGTAGGCGACGACCCACTCCCGCGACTGCTGGGTCTGGCTCTTCCAGGGGCTCGTCTCCTTCATCAAGGCCTCAAAGCCCACGCGCGTATCGTGCGGCAGCGCGCCCGCCTGGCCCAAACGGCTGCGAATGCTCTGCCGCTCGCCGGCGGGGACGAGAATCTGTCTGCCCGTCACGCGGTACTCACCTTCCTCCAGGACCTCCTTGGCGGCGGTGATTTCGTCCTCGGTCCAGAGCTGGCCGGGCAAAACCGGAACCCATTCGGGCTCGCCCGACCACTGGAACATCCAGACGAGGGACCCTCCGAGGACGACCACGCAGAGTCCGATGGCAATCTTCTGGCTGGTGCCCAGGCCTGCGAGGTGAGCCTGGGTGTTGGCAACCATGTTCCGCAGGAAATCCATTTCCTAGCTACCTCGCGAGTCGGCGAGTGGTTCCTCGGGCCCATCCGTGGGCCCTCTCGGCGCTGTCGTCTCGGCAACGACGAACCGGCCCCACCGCATCCTGCGGCTCGGTCCGGTAGGGGTCACGCGAGGTTGCCTGGCTTGGGTCGGTTCGCGTGACCCCGCGCGTCCGTCCGACATCCGTCGGCTAGACGCGCATCTGCTTGATCTCCTGGTAGGCATCCAGGAGCTTGTTCCGGATCTCCATGAGCAGGTCGAACGCCACACCGGCCTTCTGCACCGTCGTGAAGACCTCGGCCACGTTGTGGGTCTGCCCCGTGGCGAGGCGGTTCACGGCGTCGTTTGCCTCGTGCGACATCTGATTGACCTTCTCCAGAGACTCCGAGAGAAACGTCTGGAAATCCTTTCCGTCCAATCCCTGGACCGGACGTCCTGTCCCGGCCGCGTTCGGGCCCTGAAGCTGCCGAAGCGTATCCGCCCCGAGCCCGTCGATCTGAAAAGGATCCGCCATGGGTCGTCCTCAATCCGTTCTGGTTCCTACCCGAGCCCTAGTGCTCTGTCGCTCGTCAGCTGATGGGTGGGTGGCCCATGGCTTTAGCCGTGGGGGACGCGAACTGGCTGCCAATTCGTGTTCCCCACCTCTGAAGAGGTGGGCCACCCATCGGCTGGACGCCCATCGAATACGTTGCGACACAACACTAGGCCAGCAGCTTCAGCGCGGCCGAGATCATGCTCTTGGTCGCCCCCATCACGGTCACGTTGGCCTCGTAGGCCCGATTCGCCTCCACCGCGTTGATCATCTCCGTCGAGAGCTTCACGTTCGGGTACGCCACGTACCCTTTGTCGTTCGCCATCGGGTGCCCCGGGTCATACCGCAAGTCCGGCGGCGAGGGATCCTCCAGGACCTTCGCCACGTGCACGCCGGGCGCGTCCCGACCCGCCGCGGGGTTCCCCGGAGAGAAGATCGCCAGCCGACGACGGTACGGCTCGGGCTCGCCGTCGGGATCGGCCGGGGTCGAGGCGTTGGCGACATTACCCGCGATCGTATCCATCCGAATCCGCTGGGCCACCAAGGCCGACGTGCTGATGTCCAAGGCTCCATACATGGCTCATTCCGCCCTGCTACGTGTTCACCCTTGCTCTCGCGTCAAAGCACCTTCTTTCCCCCTGCGTACGCACTGCCACATCCTCCTACACACGTCCCGAGATCGCCTTCCGCAGCGAGCCGATCTTGCTGCGCAGAAGCTCCATCGTCACCTGATGCGTCATCGTGTTCTCGGCGAGCGCCGCCATCTGCCGCTCGATGCTCGCGTTCGTCCCGTCGTGGAACAGGATGTTCTCCGTCGGCCGCCGCGTAGGTGTCACCTCCAGCATGCCCTGATCGTTCATCCGGAACTGCTTCGTCTCGTTGATTCGAAGCCGCTTGCGCGGATCGTGGCCACGCTCCTCGATCGCCTCGGCCAGCTCCGATTGAAAGAGCTTGGGATCGAGCTGCTTCGCGCGGTAGTGGGGCGTATCGATGTTCGCGATGTTCTCGGCGAGCACTCGATGTCGCGCTTCCGAATACGCGGCCACCTTCTCCAGGGTCTGCAGCGTCCCACTGTTAATCATGTTGTCCAGCCACATGCCGCGATTCTCCACGTTCAGGCCCCGATGCGCTCCGCGTCGGGCCCTCGTGCCGCCGCCCGGGCGCCGCGCAGCCCCGTGGGGACGCGCGCGGTACGCACGGAGGGTCTTAACCGTTCCGCGAGCAACTCACATGCCACATCCGCCATCCCGAACGTTCCTACGGATGAGGGGTCTCGGCGCACGATGTGCCGCGCAATTCCTGCGCGTCGCGCAAAACCTGCGCCCGACGGACATAGAACCATCCCGCGCGGCAGGTCTCCCGCTCCGACCTCTCGCGAGGTCGGAATGGGCCGGCTCACCCGCCCACGGGCTCGGCGATGGGTTTTCCTTCTTCGCGCCATTTCTTGAGCTTCAGTCCCAACGTGCGCACGCCAATCCCCAGCGCCTTGGCCGTCCGCTCTCGATGGCCGTTACACTGCTCGAGCGTTCGCTCGATGGTCTCTCGCTCCACGTCCTCGAGGATATGCCCCGGTCGTGTGTGCCGTCCCGTCTTCGCCGCGGGCGGCGTCAGCGTCGTCAGCCACGGACGAATCGTCCCGGCATCGATCTTGGAGTCTTGTGTCAGGATCGCCGCCCGCTCGCACAGGTTCTCCAACTCCCGCACGTTGCCCGGCCAGTCGTAGCTGAGCAGCACGTCAATTGCCTCGGCGGTGAACGTGGCCGGCTCGCGGCCTTCCCGCCTGGCGATCCGCGCGAGGAAGCAGTCCGTCAAGGATGGAATGTCCTCGAGCCGCTCCCGCAGCGGCGGCACGACGATGGGCAAAACGCTCAACCGATAGAACAGGTCCTCCCGAAACCGCTCCCGGGTGACCCACTCGACGAGATTGCGGTTCGTCGTGGCCAGCACACGGACATCCACGCGTCGGGTCGTGCTGCTGCCGACCCGCTCGAATTCCCTCTCCTGCAGGACGCGGAGCAGCTTGGCCTGAAGCGACATCGGAACCTCACTGACCTCGTCGAGCATCAACGTGCCGCGGTCGGCCAACTCAAACCGGCCCTTGCGGAGGCGGTCGGCCCCGGTGAACGCCCCCTTCTCGTGTCCGAACAGCTCGCTCTCCAGCAAGTTGCTCGAGAGGGCCGCGCAATTCAGACAGAGCAGTGGCCGATCGGCGCGCGGACTCTGGGCATGGATCGACCGTGCGACCAGCTCCTTGCCCGTGCCGGATTCCCCTTGGATGAGGACCGTCGCGGAGGACTGGGCCACCTGACGAATCAGGCTCCGGACGCGCTGCATCGGATTGCTGTCGCCGACCAGCTCTCGCGCCGCGTGGTAGTCGTCGAGGCTGCGTCGCATCGCTTCGTTGTCCGCCCGCAGCCGACCGTGCTGCACCGCACGGTCGACCAACACGCACATCTCGTCCGCGTCAAAGGGCTTGGTGATATAGTCGAACGCACCGAGCTTCATGGCCTCGACGGCGGAGGAGACGCTACCGAAGGCCGTCATCAAGATCACGGGCGTCTCCACGTCGGCCGCCCGGAGCTCCCGCAGCAGCGCGACGCCGTCCATGCCCGGCATCTTCAGATCGGAGACGACGGCATCGTACGGAGAGGCCTTGATCCGATCGAGCGCGTCGCTCGCGGACTCGAACGTTTCCACCTCGTGATCCTCACGAGTCAACGTCTCCGACAGCGAGTCTCGAATCAGCTCTTGGTCGTCTACCACGCACACGCGTGCCATCGATACGCTCCCCTGTCAATCCGATTCCGTCTTGGCCGCGGGACGTCGCGGCAGCCGAATCGTGAACATCGCGCCGCCGTCCGGATGCCGACCGGCCGTGATCGAACCCCCATGGGCCTCGACAAGCTGATGGACGATAGCCAGGCCGAGTCCCGTGCCCGTATCCTTGGTCGTGAAGAACGGATTGAAGACGCGATGCAACGCATCGGCGTCGATGCCCGGTCCGCTGTCGGCGATCACGATCTCGACCCCGTCGCCGTGCTCGGCATCCGTCCGGGCCATGACGGACACCCAATGCGGCCGGCGCTCGGGCCTCTGCGTGATCGCCTCGATGCAGTTCGTCAGGACGTTCGTCAGGATCTGCTGCAGCTGCCTCGGATCGGCCCATACCCCGATCGCACACGAGGGCTCGTCCCATCGCAGCTCGACGGCGTTCTGTTCCAGCTTGGGCCCGATCAACTCGACGACGTCTCGCACCGAATCACGCAAGAGCAGCCCCTCGGCCTGCGGAGCGCTGGGGCGGGCGAAGGTCAGCACGTCGCTGACGAGCCCCTCGATCAGCTTCACGCCGCGGTCGATCTTCCGAACGACCCCGAGCTGCTCTTCGGACTCGACCAGGTCCTTGCGGAGCAGCGAGGCGTAGAGCTGAATCCCACCGAGCGGATTGCGGATCTCGTGGGCCAGCCCGGCCGCCATTTGCCCCAGCGCGGCAAGCCGCTCCCGACGCTCGAGCTCGCGGTTCTTCCGCTCCAGCTCCGCGCGGAGCCGTTCGACCTCGGTCTGCAACGCCTCGTACGATTCCTTCAGGCGCTCGGTCACCTCGTTGTACTGCAAGATGATCGCGCCGAGCTCCCGTTCGCGCGGCGTCAGTTCCGTCTGCGACTCGCCCATGGGATTACGCCTCGTGCTCGGTCTTGGCGGAGCTCGCTCCCGCATAGGCATGGGCGGCATAGGCCGTGTTGGCCATGCGGCCCGACGCCGTCTGCACAACCTGTTGGCGTATGCTCTCCTTCCGAGCCGACAGGAGTCGGCTGTCCTCCTTGTCCATCAGCATGATCGAGCCGAGCAGCGTGTTGATCTCGTCCAACACCTCTTGCACGTACTGCCGCCGATCGGACTTCATCTGCGTGTACGTGCCGGCCCACTCCTGCCGGAAGGGCTGAAGCTCCCGGTTCAGCTCGGTCAGCCGATCGACGAGCTGCTGCCGCTCGCCCAGGATCTTCAACAGCGCCTCCGGATCCTCGTCGGAGATGAGCTTTCGCTGCTTCTCGGCCAGCGCCTTCAGCTGCCGGTAGCACGTCCGCTGCTCCTCGAGCAGCTCGACCAGTCGCCCGGTCCTCTCGCCCATGCTCGGCGTGTCCGTCGTGTTCTCACTCATCACGTTCTCCCATCTGTCAGGTCATTGCTTGAAGACACCTGACTTCTCGAGCCAACCCAGAAACCCTTCCCAATACGCCAGACTCTGCTCGCCGGGGGCCGCCTCGAACTTCGCGGGAGGGATCCCCTTGAGCAGCCATTTCACGCGTTGCACGGTTGCCCGCGCTTCCTTCTCTCGACCCAACCGCAGGTAGCAGTTGAAGACTTGTACGTAGGCCGCCATCGAAATCGGATCTCGACGGAACCGCCGCGCCGCCCCTTCATATAGGGACAGGGCCCTCTCGTAGTCCCCGAGATCAAACACGCAATCGGCACGGTAGAGATGGCTGTATTTGAGGCGGACCTGCTGAATGCCGCTCAAGGAATCGAAAGGCCGCGAGCCGAGCGAATGGATGACTTCGCTGAAGAGCTCTTCGGCCCGCTGCAGCCTAGCCGTCCCAATTTGCGCGGCATCCTGCTGATCCTTGTGCACCGCGTCGGCCTTGGCCCCGAGCAGCGCCAGTCCGCTCTTGCGATAGGCGTTGGCCAACATGAACTGGATCTGCGTCTCACGCGGATCCTTCGGATACCGCTCCAGGAATTCCTCCAGACGGGATATCGCTTGCGCGGGCTTGCCCCATCGGTCGTACAGCTCCGCGATGGCAAACAACGCCTCGCGAAACTCTAAGGCCTTCGGATCGTATCGGCCCTTGTCCGGCGGCTGCTCGACGATGATTTGCAGCACCCGTTCGGCTTCCGGATAGTGCTCCGGTCCCAAGGCCATATGGCATTGGGCCATCGGCACGAGCGATCGCATCGCCGCGGGCGTCCGGGGGTATCGGCTCTGGCTCTCCGCGTACCGGGCGATGGCCTCCTGGTACCGCCCCAGCGCCTGGAACGCTTGCCCCAAACGGTACAGGACCTCCGGCACCCGAGGGCTCTTGGAGTACGTGACCAGGAAGTCCTCCATCACGTCGATCATGCGCTCGGGCATGTTCGCGCGGTCGAACTGCACGCCGGCCAACCACGCCGCCTCGCTCGCCTCCTCGACGTCCAGCAGCGGAATGCGCGACAGCCTTAGATAGGTCTCGCCCGCCCGGCGGAACATCTCGTGCGCCGCCGTCAAAGCCTGATCGTACTCCGAGGGCTGAGACGTCGTACCGGCCGTGCTTCGGTGGAAGACCGGAGGCCCCGTCGCGGGCCGCGACGTCCCCGGACGCGTGGGACGAACCTGGGCAAGACGCGATTCGCCGATCGACGCGTAGAGATCCGCCAGCCGTCGCAGGTAGCTGGCCTCCATCGGAAGGTCGTCGGGGGGCACGAGCGCCGTCGCCAGCCGGAGGAATCGCGCGCCGGCCTCCAGGCGACCCTCTGCCCGCAGCAAGGCGTACAGGCTGGTCAGGCTCGCGCGAACGGCGTCCCGGTCGACGATCTGCCCGTCGGTGTACCGGGCCGCCATGCCGGCGACCTCTTCGTAGATATCCGCGGCCTCGTCGATGTGGTGGAGCGCCGCAAGGCACTCGGCCATGCCGAGACGCCCGGCGAGGTAGTACTCTCCGGACGGCTGCCGTCGGACGATTTCCCGAAAGACCTCGAGGGCCTCCTGCGGACGCCCGTCGCTGAAATGCGTTCGCCCGAGGAGCCAATTGACCTTCGTCGAAAGGTCCGCCACCGGATCCAGCTTGTTGCGCAGGTCAAGCAGCATCCTCTCGGCCTGCGCGTATTCCCCTTTCAGGAAGTGCACCCTCGCCCGAAGGTAGTCGAGCTCGGCCGTGAGCCCCGCCTGCAACATGCGATCCTGCATCGTTTCGAGCAAGGCCTTGATCTCGTCCAGCTTGTTCTCGGCAATGAGCTGCTCGACGCGCTTCTCGAGGGCCCACAGAAGGTCCTCCGCCTCAAGGGATGGGTTCTCCAGCATCCGGCGGACCTGCGCTTGGGCCTGCTCCGGCGAGGCCCCTTCCACCTCCGGAAGCATCTCCACGATCGTCCGTCGCAGGCTTCCGCTCCGTTTGCTCCCGGCGGCGATGGCCTTCTGAAACTCCTTGACGGCAAGATCCGGCTTGCCGAGCCACCGCATCGCCTGCCCCATCTGCTCGTGCATGCTCGGGGTCGGCGTCATGCCCTCCGCGATGGCCGCGCGGTGGTTGCGGATGATCCGCTCGACGTTCTCGGGATCGTGTCGCGTCTTGGGCGCCTCGGCCAGGTAGATGGTCTCGGCCAGGAGCTGGAAGAGTGTCGCGCGCTGCGCCTTCGACCATCCCTCGTTTTGCAGCAGCCCTTGGAGGGTCTGGTTGGCCTCGGTGAGAAAGCCGCCCTTGTGCAGGGCTTCGATCTGACGAACGTATTCCTCGAAGGTGGGGACGGGCTCGGGTCGTTGCACGCGAAAGAAGGCAACCCCGAGCAGGACGAGCGCCACGACGAACAGCGGCATCTGCCACCGCGTACGCAGGACGTCGCGGAAATCGTCGAAGGCGGTCTTGATGCCCATCCTGAGCATTGTGGCCTCGTCCTCCTGACAAGGCTTGCGGACAGATCCGTCCGCGGGCGTTGGACCGAGCGGCGAAATCACCACTCCAGACCGCAACGCCTCAAGTCTGCTCTTGCGCGCCGACTCGTCGGCGCACTGTCCCGGCGATGCTGGCTTGATCGGCCGCGTGGGTCAGCGGCGGTGAGGGCTTGTTGCCATCGGAAGGCAACCGGTCCCCAAGGCCTTATCTCCCTATATCGGCCGGGGACCCTATCGACGGCGAGTCCGATTTGGCAACGTCCCGCTCCATCGGGATACGGAGGTAACTCCCTTCCGTACATACAGTCCGATATCCCGCCTGTCAACAAACATCGGCAATCCGTCCTCAATTTTTGACTCTTTGCGGCCCCCGGCCGATAACATTGAAGCAGGGCTTCTCGACGAGGGCCCCGCGGGGGTGCAGGCTGCACGTTTGGAGGACGCGTCGATGTCACTCCACCCATGCCACTTCTACGTCGTCTCCGAGGACCGATCGGTCGTAGAGCACTGCCGGGAAGCCGTCTCGACAAACCCCTGCTTCGCCGGCGTTCACCACGTAAGCCGACTAGACGACCTCCCCCAGGGACTCAACATCGACGACTGGGTCCTGCTAGACCTTGACTCCGTACAACTTCCTTCAGATAAATGGTTTACAGATCTTTCTCGGTTGGGATGCCAGGTCGTCGCCACCGGCCGGGCCGACAGACGAAAGCAGGCCGACCGCAGGAAACTCCAGTTTCGGCGACTCCTCGAGAAGCCCTCCTTGCGGTCACAGCTCCAGCGTATGCTCACCGGCCCGAATCGGCCACAGTGGGCGCAGAGCCTGCTCGCGGCGCAAGCCAAACCCGTCAAGCCCTCGTCCAACGGCCTTACGGAGGAGGTGGATCTGGCGATCGGGATGGCCGATTTCGCCGCCGGCCTGTCCAAGCTCAACGAGCCGCAGATCACCGAGGCGACGCTTGGTCAATTGGCCGATTGGTTTGAGGCGAAGTTGGTCAGCCTCTACGGTTTCGACGAGGAGCACAACCGTCTGCTGCTGCTGGGCAAGACCCATCCTCACGCGATCGACCAGGAGGTCGACCTGGAGGCCGGCAGCCGGCAGCCCATGGCCGAGGTCGCCCGTTCGCGGCGACTCGTGTTTGCCGAGAATTGGGACAAGGCCGCCGCTTCCCTCGAGCGTTCGTTGCCGGCGCGGCCGGGAGAGACCTACGTCACGGAGTCGTTCGTGATCGCGCCCGTCGTGGTCGGCGCACGACTCCTCGGTGTGCTCAACATGGCCGATCCGGCACGGCCCGACGGCTTCGACCCCCAGCTGCTTCGGCTGGTCGAGCCGATCTGCAATCTCATCGGGCTGGCCCTCAGCAATGCACGGCTCTTCCGCGACGTCCAGGAACAGGCCCGAACGGACGGCCTGACCGGTCTGCTCAACCGGCGGACCTTCGCCATCCACCTCCAGCGCGAGGTGCTCCGGGCAAAGCGGTATGAAAGCCGGCTGAGTCTGGCCATGATCGACATGGATGGGCTTAAGCAGATCAACGACAAGCACGGCCACCTCGCCGGCGATGCGGCCATCCAGGAGACCTCGCGACGCATCGCCCAGACCTTGCGGACGATCGACATCGCCGCGCGGTACGGCGGCGATGAGTTCGCCATCATCCTACCGAACACGTCCCTGGAACAGGCCGAGCGCGTCGTCGTACGACTCACCCAAGCGGCCTCGAGCAGGCCGTGCTTCTGGAACGAGCAGGAGATCCCGATCCGCTTCAGTGTCGGGGTCTGCCAGCTCGAAGAGGACATGACGCCGAACAAGCTCATCGAGGCGGCCGACGCCGCCCTCTACGCCGCCAAGACCCAAAGCAACGCATCCCCCGTCGCCCTGTCGTTGGACTAGCACCCCTCCCAACGCCCTTCCCGACCGGCTATCATGGTCCCAGCTCGGGAGGAACATCGACCAACCACAGCCCCCCAATGGTAGGAGGATCTCGGGATGAAGATCCGTCTCACAACCGTGGCGATCCTCGCGGTATGCGTCGCCGTCCGCCCCGCGTCTTCGGCCGAATCCGGTACGTCCACCTCCAAGCCCGCCAAGAAGATCGCTGTGATCCCCGTCCGCGACGAGCTGGGCGAGTCGCCGGGCGGAATGGCCTTCGCCTTCACGGGCGAGATGCGCGGCACGCTCCGCGAGCAGATCCGTCGCATCGACAAGGCAGGCAAGGACAAGGACATTGCAGGAGTCGTGCTGCTTCTCGAGGAGCCCTCGGCGGGGTGGGCACAGGCGCAAGAGCTTCGATCGTCCATCCAAGTAACCGTTCAGCCCTCAGGCAGGTTGGGGAACCAAGGAAGGCATGGGGGCGC
>CAZKCX010000145.1:0-11973 GCA_964550865.1 uncultured Planctomycetales bacterium | reverse complement strand
GGTCCCCAGTTGGCTCCGAGTCGGTGACGCCCCCGTTCTGAGGGGGGCGTCAATGGTGGACCAAATGGCGGATGCCATTGCCAAGCTGGAACTAATTATACGGGGGCTCAAAGATACGCTTAACAGCCTTAGACAGCAGCTGGAGGAAATAAAGAAAGATATTAAAGATGAGCAAACTAATATTGATAATTTTCAAAGCCGGCTCGGACAGGCTGAGGAAGACCTAAGATTGTGTCTGAAGGATTGTCCCGGGGGATAGCCCTTCTCCCGTGCAGCAGCAGCGTGGACGAGAGAGAAAGGGAAGGAAACATGGCGCACAGGACTCATTCGACGCATCGCGCGAGGGTATCCCTTTGCGTTTGGCTGGTTATTTGTGCACTCAGAAGCAGCGGATTCGGTGCCGAAGCGACACTTCCGGATGCAGTAGCCGCCATCGATGCGAAGGTCAGCGAGGCCCGATCTGCGCAGGAGCCCCAAGTGAGACAGGCCAGGCTTCGCGAGGCGGCCGATATGGGTGTCCAAGCGCTGGAGGAATATCCGGAGACCGAATGGGACCCTGAGAAGCTCAAGGCGTTCCTCAAGGACATGGCTTATGCATGGCTGTCCAAGCTACCCAAGGAGGAGCAGCTTGCCTGGCTCGGTCAGCATGCGGCGAGCGTTTCGGCTCCGTCGAATCACCTTGTGGTTGGCTTCATCGAGTGGAAGGTTGGGCGGAGGACACAAGCCTTGGCCCGAGCAGCGCACGTGCTAGCAACAGCTCCGGACTCGTTTCCGGCCAGCATGGCCATGATGGGTATACTCACCGTTCACTACCATCGCGGCGATCTTGCGGCAGGCGAAGCCGCGCTGAGATCGTTCGTCAGAACCGCTCCGGACAACCCTATGGTTTCGTGGGGAATCAGGTGTTACGTGTGGGCTGTGTGCCGAAGGGATCAACCCAAGCTGGCCCACGCGCTGTTGAGCGACGTGATTACCTCTAAAGCTAACTCAAAGGCAGGGGAGACCGCCGTTGAGATGCGGACGATCCTTCAGGCCATTCACGCCTGTGACTTCAGGGCGGCGTTTCAGTTGCTTGAGTCCGTTGAGACGGCGTACTGGCACGAGATGGTTCTGGATGACATGGTTCTGACGTTTGTAATGCCCGCCAGGGGATCGGCGGCTCGCAAGCGGCTAATTGAGTCGATGCAGTCGCTTGCCCAAACATACCCCCATCCAGCCGCTCGACCCCTAGCTCAGTGCATCATGAGCATGGCCTATCGAATGGACGGGAAGGCCGCCTCAGCAGCCCAGTTGCTCGAGCAGGCCTTGGATGAAACGCAGCACCACGAGAACCCGCTCATCAAGTTGGCCTTTGAGGGCTACCTTCTGTCCCAGCTGGGTCGCGTGTACAGCAAGACGGATCCGTCAAGGGCCATACCCTATCTCGAGCGTTTCCGGAAGGGATACGGCGGCAATGCAGGGGCTGAGTTCTATCACATCGCGCTGGGTCGGGCCTACCTGAAGGTTGGAAGGGCTGAGGATGCCTGCGATCTCTTCCTCTGGTTGGAGGATCGGCGGAAGTCAGGCAGGACCATTGCCTCCAAGCACCTGAAAGCGACCATCCAAAGCGGCTTGGTGGCTTCCTTCGACAAGCTGGGCATGCACACCGAAGCCGAAGCCGTTGCTGAACCATTACTCTCGCCGTACGGCTATGGACGAGACCCTTCATCCCTGAACCAGGCACAGCGCGTCGAGCTCTCCACGCTGCTGCAAATGATGGGGCGCGTGGATGAAGCCAAGCAATACCGCCCGTGAGGGCATGTGATCTCCTGTGCTTCATGCCATCGCTCTCGTTCGACGAGCGGTGGAACGTCTCCTCGGCAACAGCTAGCTTCTGACAGGCCTGACACGGACCGTGGCTCCGGGTGCCAACATCGCATCGCCGTCACGTGGATTCAAGATGACCCGCTCCGGGTGTGCTGCTTCCGCTTCATAATGAGCCCCCTTGCCCAGTTGCGGGGGCGGTCCTACCGTAGACTTCCATCACTTGGTTACATAGCATGTCAGGCACGCTGGGCCAGCTCTTCACCTGCCCACTTTCGACCTTGAGGCCCAAGACGCAGGTAGCCTGAGATGGGAAACGGGCTCCGCCGAGGCTGCTCGGGACAAGTGAACGCGTCCCCCCACGAATGGAACGGGTGAGCTACCCGGAATAGCCAGCATGTGGAGGGCTGCGTCGTGTTGTCGATCCTCAGAGTCCAAGGAGGTACGCAGGCAATGCCCAAGGATCCCTTATCCGATCGCGCGTTGACGCATTCGCAACTCCTCCAGCTCAAGCGCTGGAACACGCCGACGATCTACAACGGGTGGGAGCAGATCACGCGTCGCGACCCGGCGCGGGAGTGCATCAGCATCGAGGAGACCCGCGACTTCATGCCCCAGATGGGACCGATGGTCGGCTACGCCGTGACGGCCGTCATCGAGCCGAGCAACCCCAGGCATCGGGACGACCTGCCGGACGCCTGGCGCGACTATCGGCGGTACGTCGCGTCGGTGGCGGGCCCGAAGATCGTCGTGATCCAGGACCTGGACAAGCCGCGGATCGTGGGCTCGTTCTGGGGCGAGGTCAACAGCAACGTGCACCGCGCGCTCGGCTGCGTCGGGACGATCACCGACGGCTCGATCCGCGACGTCGACGAGATGACGAACGCCGGGTTCAAGGCGTTGGCCAGCCGGTTCACCGTCGGGCATGCTCACGCCTGGCCCGTCCGGTGGGGCTGCGAGGTCGAGATCTTCGGGACGGCCGTTCGACCGGGCGACTTGATCCACGCCGACAAGCACGGCTTTCTCGTGATCCCGCCTGAGGATCAACCGCGGCTCCTTGAGGCGTCGCTCTTCATGGACGCCAACGAGTGCAACACGGTGATCGCCGCCGCCCGCGGCTCGGACGGGCTGACGACGGAGGAGGTTTTGGACCGGCTCGACGCCGCCCAGGCCGAGTTCGGCAAGGCCGCCCGCGAGAGGTTCGGGAAGAAGGGTGAGTTCTGAGGGATACCGTCCCCGACGGGGATCACCAATGCTGCCGCAGGCGATCTGGTCCCGGGATCTTCTGGCCGGGGCGTGGGAGGGCTTGCAGGCCGTGGGGCGGCGAGGCATTGACGAACCGGCCGGGCCGGCACTTGATCCGGACGGGCTTGAACTTCACGCCCGGCTTGTGGGCTCGGAGCGTGTACTCGCCCGGCGGGACGTCGACGAAGAGGACTCCGCCGTCCAGCGTCGTCTTCTTGAGTGAGCGGTCGGGCCAGATGATCTGCAGGCCCCGATCGGAGAGGTTCAGGTTGAAGTAGATGGGCCCGTGCTTGGCCGGCAGGGGAGGGTCGATGGTCACGGTCGCGTTCGGCTCGCCGTGGGTCGGCCCGATGGACCAGTACAGCGACTCGCCCACCCGCGTGACCGTACTGGCCACCTGCGAGCACTTCGGATCGGGCTTGTAGTTCAGCAACGCACAGTATCCGGCGTAGATCGCCAGTGGGGGCACCTGGAACGATACCCGCTTGATATCGGAGTTGCCCAGCGTGAAGGTTCGCGTCTGGACCGAGCTGTAACCGCGATGCTTGAGGATCAGCGAGATCTCGCTGCCGGGCTTGAGATCGTCGAATCGAAATGCCCCGCGCTTGCCCGTCAGCGTCCGCAGATCGGGGCGCTCAAGCACGGTGACCTCGGCGCCCTTGAGTCGTCCGCCACGCGGCCCGAAGTGAAAGGCGTGGCCGCTAATGCTGACCGTCTTCTTCGAGGGCTTGGCCTTATCGCTCTCTTCGCCCGCATGGCAAGTGGCGGCGGGAGGAACCCCTAAGAAGACCGTGATCGCGAACAGAACCCAAGAGACCCCGGCGGATCCATGGGCGTTGCGTCGATGCGTGACGGTGGATGGACTTGCGGTCGTGGACAACGATAGACTCCTTTTCCCCTCTGCGCCGGTGGAACGACATCCCGGCTCATATCGAATCTCAGCGAGCAGCATAGCACAGGACCACCGAAGGGTCGATGCCGCGGCTCGGCAAACGGCTGGGTCTTCAAGACTGGAAGAGACCTTCCCGCTGCCTGCAATCCCTGAACCGACTGTCCCCAGCCCGGCTTGACCCGCCTGAGGACAGGCGGGCTCTGAATGTGCCGTCGCTATTCGATCTCACGGCGCAAGACCCAGCGCTACGCGATGGCTTCCAAGGCAAGGTCGGCGGTCAGGCCTCGCTGAAGTCGATGATGGCCGAGGCCGGCCACCATGGCCGCGTTGTCGGTGCAAAGGGACATTGGAGGCAGGTGTAGGACGAGGTCTCGCTCCGCACAGGCGCGCTGCATTCGGCCTCGGAGGGCCTTGTTGGCGGCGACGCCCCCGCCGAGGACGACGGTCTTCACGCCCGTCTGCTCGACGGCCAGCATCGTCTTGGCGACCAGCACGTCCACCACGGCCGCCTGGAAGCTGGCGGCGATGTCGGCGATGTCTTGTGGGGTGAGCTTTTCGCGCCCGCCGTAAGTCTTGCCCGGCCCGTGCACGTGATAGAGCACCGCCGTCTTGATCCCGCTGAACGAGAAGTCGAGCGAGCCCGGCGCGAGCATGGACCGCGGGAAGTCGGCCGCCTTCGGATCGCCCGCCTCCGCGGCGCCTTGAATCGCCGGCCCGCCCGGATAGCCCAGGCCGAGGATGCTGCTCACCTTGTCGAACGCCTCGCCGGCGGCGTCGTCGGTCGTGCATCCGAGGAGGTCGATGCGGTCGTAGTCGTCGACACGATAGAGCGACGTGTGACCACCGCTGACGACCAAGCCGATCGCCGGCCACGGGGGCGCGTTCGTCGTCATCCCCGCGGCGCAGAGGTGCGCTTCAATGTGATCGACGCCGACGAGGGGGACGTTCCACGACCAGGAGAGGGTTTTGGCGGCGGTCACGCCGATGAGTAGACAACCGATCAATCCCGGCGTGTAGGCGACGGCGATGCCGTCGATGTCCTTTCCGAGGACGCCCGCTTCGTGCATGGCCTCGTCGATCGTGCCGTTGAGCCATTCGATGTGGGCCCGGCTGGCGATCTCGGGCACGACCCCGCCGAACTTGCGGTGGAGATCGACCTGGCTTGCGACGACGTTGCTGCGGATGTCGCGGCCGTCGGCGACGACGGCCGCTGCGGTCTCGTCGCACGTTGTCTCGATGCCGAGGATGAGCGTCATGATCCGTCCGAAGAGGTAGGTAGCCTGGATGTCGATACGCCGTGTGGCGCAGCCGACGAGAGCCCCGGTGGCCCGCCGCCCTCGGTTGGGCCAATCGGGCACGTCACGGTCGACGCGACCGTGACGCATCATCGCCGTTCCATTTGCAGTCGACTACGCGGCCTTGTCGGCCTTCTCGGTCGGCACGTTGATCTTGGCCTTGAGAATCTTGAGCGCCTGGTCGAGCTGCCGGTCGATGAGGGGATGCGGTTTGGCCTGCGTGGTCGTCGGCTGCGAGGTCGGACGAATGATGTCGGCCTCTCGGCGGCTCTTCAACACCTCGACAAGCTCTTCGTCGTCCAGCTTGATCTCGATGAGCGGCTCGACACCCCACTTGTCGGTCTCCTTCGCGCGGTCCGAGCGATGGATGCACGTGCCGTTCGGCAGATAGTAGTAGGCGGTCGTGAGCTTGATGGCCCCTTGGCCTCCCTCGAGGGAGATGACGTTCTGCACGCTTCCCTTGCCGAAGGTCCGTTCGCCGACGACAACGGCCCGCTTGTGGTCGCGGAGCGCGCCCGAGACGATCTCTGCGGCGCTGGCGGAGTACCGGTTGACCAGCACGACCAAGGGGAAGTCCCGGTACGTGCCTTCGGCCTTGGCCTCGCTCTCGTTCTTCTGCGACCAGCGGCCCTTGGTCGAGACGATCACGCCCTCACGGAGGAATCGGTCTGCGACCTCGACGGCCGCCTCGAGCAGACCACCCGGGTTGAAGCGCAGATCGAGAATCATGCCCTTCATGCCTCGGGATTCCAGCTTCTTGATGGCTTCGTCCAGGTTGCCGGCGGTCTCCGGCGTGAATTTCGTGATGCGCACGTAGCCGATCTTCTCCGCCGGATCAATCATGTACTCCCAGCCGTTGTTCTTGTTGCGCCGCCACCCCTTCACGGAGACGATTTTGATGATGTCGCGCGTCAGTGTGACGGTGCTCTTCTTGGCCTGGAGCTCGTGTTGCACGGTCAGCTGCACCTTCGAGCCCGGCTTGCCCGTGAGCTTCTTGACGGCGTCGATGAGGCTCATGCCCTTCGTGGTCTCGCCTTCGATCTCGATGATGCGGTCGCCGGCGAGAAGCCCCGCATGAAAGGCGGGCGTCCCTTCGATCGGACTGATCACCGTCAACCACCCGTCCTTCATGCCGATCTCGATGCCGATTCCCCCGTACTTTCCGGAGGTGGCCTGCTTCAGCTCGGCCATCTGCTCGGGTCCGAAGTACGTGCTGTACTGGTCCAGGCTGGAGAGCATGCCCTCAATGGCGCCCCGAATGAGATCGTCTTCGTCCACCTCTTCGACGTAGCTCTTGAGGACTTCGCGGCGGATGTCGACCAGTGTGCCGAGCGTGCGATAGACTTCATCCCGGCGGGCCACCGTTTGGGGGAGTTTCCAGAAGAGCAAGGCGATCAAGATGATCACCAGCATCCATGCAATGTTGCGTTTGGGCATACCAGCGACTCCATGAGGACAGACACGAACCGCCCAACGACGCATGCGGTCATGCAAGTTGCCTCCATATCGAACTCTACAATCGACAGGAGGGTAAGTCAACGACGGTTCCTGTCGCCACGAAAGAGTGCGACTGCCTGTCCGTGCGCCGAGACTGGCCGCGGTCTTTACCCTAGTTTGGATGCGTCGAGGTTCGCCCGACTCGCAACCTGGCTGAGGATGACGGTCTTGTCGGGGGCACACAACACCCGTCCGCACGTCTACCGGAGTGAGAATGCGGCGAAGTGCGTTGACGCCGGCAATCAAGTTAGCCTATACTAGCGTCTCCCTATCTGGCCGCATCAGGCGGGATGTGTTTATTGGACCCTTTCGTAATCCGGGCCGACCGGAGAGGATCGTGCTATGGCCGACACCACCACTGTTAAAGGATGCTCGTTTCTGATCGATGACCCACCTCCTGAGGTCGTCCACACCACCGAGGAGCTGTCCGACGACGTTTCCATGATGGCGGACACGATTCGGAAGTTCATTGATAACAAGGTCATCCCGCAAGCGGAAGAGATCGACGACATGAAGGAAGGTCTCATGCTCGAGCTCTTCCACGAGGCGGGCGAGCTAGGCCTGCTCATGGCCGAAATCCCGGAAGAGTATGGCGGGATGGGCCTGAATTTCTTCGATGCGATGTACCTGGTGCAGTACATGGCCGCTGGCGGGTCGTTCGGGACGGCCAGCATGGCGCATGTCGGCATCGGCACCCTTCCGATCTTGTTCTTCGGTAAGCCGGAATTGAAGGAGCGGCTTCTGCCCCAGCTCGCGACCGGGGAGAAGATGGCCGCGTATGCCCTCACCGAGCCCGGCGCGGGCTCCGACGCGATGTCGGCCAAGTGCAAGGCCGTTCCCACCGACGACGGGAAGGCCTATCTCCTGACCGGCAACAAGCAGTTCATCACGAACGGTGCCTGGGCGGATGTCGTCACTGTTTTCGCGAAGATCAACGGGGAGGACGACAAGTTTACGGCCTTTGTCGTCGAGGTGCCCAGTGACGGCTATGAGGTGGCGCCGGAAGAGCACAAGCTCGGCATCCGGGGCAGCAGCACCTGCGCCCTGCGGTTCAAGGACTGTAAGGTCCCCGCCGAGAACATCCTCGGTGAGATCGGCGATGGCGGGAAGATCGCCCTGAACATCCTCAACCTCGGTCGCCTGAAGCTGGGCATCGGGGCCGTGGGCGGCGCCAAGATCTCGATGAAGCTCGCCACGCAGTACGGCAAGCAGCGCGAGCAGTTCACCATGCCGATCGTCAAGTTCGGCCTGATCCAACAGAAGCTGGCGATGATGGCCAGCGGCATATTCGCCGGGGATTGCATGACCATGCGGACGGCCGGCCACTGTGCCGACGGGATCGCGGAGCTCGGCGCGGAAGCCGGCGGCATGGCCAAGCTCAAGGCCCTCGAGGAATTCCTCATCGAATGTGCGATCGAGAAGGTGTACCAATCCGAGATGCTCGACCGCGTCGTCGACGAAACCGTTCAGATCTACGGCGGGTACGGCTTCACGACGGAATACCCGGCCGAGCGGGCCTATCGTGACGCTCGCATCTCCCGGATCTATGAGGGCACGAACGAAATCAACCGCCTGGTGGTCTCGGGCACGCTCTTCAAACGTGTGGCCCAGAATCGCCTTCCCCTGACCAATACCGTCATGAAGACCATGGGCATGGTCATGGGCGGCAAGGTGGATCTGCCGAAGTTCGACGGCCCCATGGGCGATATGAAGCAGCGTGTGTGGCAAGCCAAGCGTTTGCTCCACGTCGTCGCCGCCGCCTTCACGCAGGGGATGGGCAGCAAGATCACCGATCAGATGGCGGTGATGGCCGAGCAGGAGTGCCTCGGTTGGATGTCGGATATGGTCATGGAGGTCTACGCACTCGAGAGCACGATGCTCCGTACGCAGAAGGCCATCGACGCCCGCGGGGAGGACGAGTCCTCGCTCATGATCGACATGACGACCTACCACGCGGACCGCGCCAGCCGCAATCTCATGGAGTGTGCCCAGAAGGTCATCACGGCGATCAGCAATCCCGGCGCGGCCGTGGGGCTGCTGAAGGCCGCTGAGGCGCTGAACCCGATCCGGCAGGTCAATCTGCGTGACATCGGCCGGCGGATCGCCGAGGCGGTGATCGAGAACGACGGTGAGATTCCGTCGTAAGCGCGTAGCGTGTGGTGCGGCAGAGGTCGTGACGGCTGGCCGTGCACACGGATCCAATCGATCGGTTCCCGGGAGGCGGCAGCTGCGGTTGTCACTTGCGTGCCCGGGTGGAGGGATGCAACAACGAGAGCAAGGTGACGAACTATGGCTGACTTGAAGATACTGGTGTTGGTCAAACAGACCTTCAACACCGAGGCCCGCATCAAGCTGGCGGACGATGGGGGCATCGACGACAAGGGCATCAAGCTCATCTGCAATCCGTATGATGAGTTCGCCATCGAAGAGGCCGTTCAGATGAAAGAGCGGGGCGACGCCTCGCACGTTCGGCTTCTCACACTCGGGCCGGACTCCTCCGTCGACGCGCTGCGACAAGGCTTGGCGATGGGGGCCGACGAGGCCGCTCGCGTCTGGGACGACGGCCTGCTGACGGCCGACAACGCGGCGATCGCGAGTGTCCTGGCGGCGGCCATCAAGAAGTTCGAGTGGGATCTGCTGTTGTGCGGCAAGATCGCCGTCGACGATCAGGCCTTCGAGGTGCCCGGACGGATCTCCGTCTTGCTGAATACCCCCTTGATCAACGCAGCCGCCAAGATCGAGCTCGCCGACGGCGGTGTCCGGGTCGCCCGCGATACCGACGCCGGCACCGAGACGCTCCTCAGTAAGCTGCCGGCCTTCATCAGCGCCGAGAAGGGCCTCAACGAACCCCGCTATCCGCCGTTGCCCAAGATCATGAAGGCCAAACGTAAGCCGATCGAGGACATCGCCCTGGCCGACCTCGGCGCGGAGGTCGGAAGCACGGTCGAGATCCTCGGACACGAGCTGCCCCCGGAGAAGACCGGCGCGAAGATGGTCAAGGGCAGCCCCGCCGAGCAGGCCGCCGAGTTGGTGCGGTTGCTCAAGGAAGAGGCCAAGGTGCTGTAGCGCCGCGGCGAGTGGGAAGGGGAGGAGAAGAAGAGAACTCTATCGGGAGAACCCATCGATGGCATCACCGGTTTATGTCTATGCAGAATTCGATCCCAATGGGCTCCGCAAGTCGAGCCGTCAGGCCCTGACGGTCGCGCACAAGATCGCCGACGGCGGCGACGTCGTGGCGATCGTCGTCGGCGACGTCGACGCATCGGCCGTTTCCGGCGCGGGCGTTTCGTCCGTGCTCGCCGTAAATGCCCCCGCCGTTGCGAAGTACACCGCTTGGGCGTTCGCCAAGGCGATCGCCGGCGCGGTCGAATCGAACGGGGCCGGCCCCGTCGTGATGGCCGCCACCAGCCAGGGCAAGGAACTCGCCCCGATGGTCGCGCAGCGGCTGACCATGCCGCTGTTGGCCGACGTCACCGACATGGACGGTGCGGACTTTGTCCGGCCGATCTATGCGGGCAAGGCCCTGCGGAAGGTCAAGTCGTCCGAGGCGAACTTCGTCGTAACCGTCCGGCCCAACGCCTTTCCGGATCACGAGGGCAGCGGTTCGGCGGAGACCAAGACCGTTGACGTCGCCTTCGACGACACCGACACGACCGTCACGGTCGAGAGCGTCGAGGTCAAGGCCAGCGAGCGACCCGACCTCACCGAGGCCGAGTACATCGTCAGTGGCGGCGTCGCCGTCGGCAGCGCCGACGGGTTCAAGGCCGTCGAGGAACTGGCGGACGCCCTCGGCGCCGCGGTCGGCGCCTCGCGTGCCGCCGTCAACGCCGGATACATCGACGTCTCGTATCAGGTCGGCCAGACCGGCAAGACGGTGGGTCCGCAGCTCTATGTTGCCCTGGGCATCAGCGGTGCGATCCAACACCTCGCCGGCATGAGCACGTCGAAGTGCATTGTGGCCGTCAACAACGACGAGGATGCGCCCATCTTCAAGATTGCCGATTACGGGATCGTGGGGGATATGTTCGAGGTCGCCCCCTTGCTCGCCGAGGAGATCAAGAAGGCCAAGGCGTAGGGCAGACCGACGAGACGTCGACATCTCGAGTCGTCGAAACGGGGTGGAGGCCCGCGGGGGGACCGTCCACCCTCGTTCTTGCTGGCCGGGCCGAGCGATCGGAAGAACCCCCAGCATCCCGCTGAGCGGCAGCGGATATCCCGGAAACCCTCATCGTTGCGTCGGGGTAGTACGTCGTGAACACACTCATCACACTGGCCATTCTTCTCATCGGGTTGGGCTTCTTCGTTCGCACCATCCTCGGACGGTATTACGCACTGAAGGCGATGGACCGCAGCGTGGACGTCGGCCACATCGGCGAGCGCATCGGCAGCCTTCTCAAGCTGGGCATCGGCCAGGGACGCTTCATGCAGTCTTGGGAGTTCGGGGCGGGCCTGATGCACGCCCTGATTTTCTGGGGCTTCCTGGCCGTCGCGCTGCGAACGATCACGCTCTTCGGGCACGGACTGGCCGGCATGCCGGTCGAGGAATGGCATCTCCCGCTCTTCGGCCCCCACGCGCTCGGGCCGATCTACACCGTGCTGTATACCCTGGCCGAGATCTGGGTCCTGGCCGCCGTCCTCTACGCGTTCTATCGTCGTCTTGTCGTGCGCCCCGACCGCGTCCACCTCACCGGCGAAGCCCTGCTCATCCTCGGGCTCATCGGCGGCCTGATGATCACCGACTTCTTCTTCGACGCGACCGCCATCGCCCGAAATCCGGACACGTGGACGGCCCCGTACGCCTTCGTCGGCAACGCGCTTAGCGGTTGGTTCAGCCAGGAAGGAGCGGCCACGGCGGCGGTGCACTACATCTGTTTCTACTCGCACCTGGCGATGATCGTGTTCTTCCTGAACCTGCTGCCGCTGAGCAAGCACTTCCACGTGATCACGGCGCTGCCCAACGTCTTCCTGATGAACCTCAAGCCGCGCGGCGAGATGCCGCGGATGGACCTCGAGGACGAAGAGGCCGAGGTCTTCGGCGTCAACCAGATTGATCACTTCACCTGGAAAGACGGCCTGGACATGTACACGTGCACTGAGTGCGGCCGATGCACGGCCAACTGCCCGGCGAACATCACGGGCAAGCCGCTCAACCCCGGCGAGGTGGTCTGGCACCTGCGAGACATCCTCTATCAGGAGCAGCCCCGTCTCGTGGCCCAGGCGAAGGCCGGCGGCAACGGCGAG
>CAZKCX010000144.1:341-12012 GCA_964550865.1 uncultured Planctomycetales bacterium | reverse complement strand
ATCGCTCAAGCAGGTCGTAGTGCGGCTGAAGGATCGTCGGCGGGTTGTACCGGAGCCTGACGGTCGACATCAGTCGCCGCCAGTTGACCGTCAGGTATCCCTCGCGGTCACCCGCGTGCTCGAACGTGATCCCGCTGTGATCCCAGCCGTCGCGCCAGGGCAACAGCGGCTGGAGCACGCGCTGGGTCCGGCCGTCGGTGATGGAGCACTTCGCCCAATGGGTCTCTTCGGCGTCTTCCCGGATGGCATGGGCGGTGACGAGCAGATGATTGTCGCCGTTGCGAACGAGGTCGGGGTTCTCGCTCGCCTTGTGGATGCTGACGGCGGGGGGCACGAGCAGCGCCGCGATCATCAGGCAGAGGACCGGGGCGCAGATCAGCTGTCGTAGCCGACGGCGTGATCGTCCCGATACGCCATCGTCTCGAACGATGCGTGCAGAGAGCCAGTAGAGCCCGCCCGCGATCCACAGGAAGAGATCCGCGGTGGCCAGGTAGAACATCGGCGCCGCGGTGGCATAGTACCGTGCCTTGTCCCGCATAAAGGGCACCGGCGGATTCAGCTGCGTGAGGGCGAACGCGATCGTACCGTATCCGGCCAAAAACAGGATGAGCTTGGCGGCAGAGGCCTTGAACCGGACCCGAAGCAGCCAGGCGAGAACGCCCGCCAGTCCGATCCAGTGGATCCACAGCTCCCCGGACTCGGTCCTGGCGAGCCGACGGGGATAGCGCGTGAGGAGATCGTGATAGGTCAGGCCGGTGAAGAGTTTGCTCTCGGTCAACGCATCGCCGTAGCCCAGGAGCTTGCCCCAGCGGATCCAAGCGTCGCCGTATATGTAGTGCATGTAGAGGAGTTCGGCCCCGGCGCCGAGCAGAAGACCGAAGGCAGTCCCTGCCACCATCGCCCGCCGATGACGGCTCAGCAGGCCGATTCCCAGCGCGGCAACGGCAAAAGGTGCGAACGAGGCGCGGGCCGAGAAGGCGGCATATGACAGAAACCCGGCCAGGACGCCCGTGAGGATGCGGAGCGGCGACCACGGTCGGCTCGGCTCGGCGTCGGGCGGTCGGAAACGTTCGTGGAGTTGCGCCCCGGGCACGAGCACCGCGATGGCGATCATGGCCAAGGCCGTGCCGAGGTTGTCGGGCAGGAGGCGGGTGTCCACCTCGATGCACACATAGCTCCCGGCCCAAAGCACCAGGACGATCACACCCGCACGGATGTCCGACAGCACGGAGGCCAGCAGGAAGAGTGCGATGCCGAAGAGCAGGGCGTTGAGATAGACCGCCGCGTAGAACGCCTCAATGGAGTAGCCGACGAGGTGCTGCGCGAGCTTGACGAGGAGGATCAGGCTGGCACGCAGGCTGGTGTGACTGATGTACGTCTCCTCTGTGACCTCCTGTCCGAGGTGTAGGCTATGGGCCGTGTTGAAGTAGCTGATGTCGTCGGAGTTGACCGGCTGTCGGTAGAGCCAGATGCGGACGGCCATCGACGACAACAGGACGAGCAAGGCCAGCGTTGTCCATTGGGTACGCGAGGTCTTGGGTTGATCTATGCTCATGGTTGTCTATGGGCGGTCGAGTCTGATCGCCGCTGCATTCCCCTTGGCGCTTGGGGAAGCGATCGAGGTTGGATCCGCATGACCGGCTTGTGCCACGAAAGAAACCGAAGGACTGCTCGAATGCGCGGCGTCGCTCGCACCCCGCCGGCCACGTCGACACCGCGCTCCGTTTGGGGTCGAGAAACCAGGGCGATCAGAAAACGCCCCGAGGAAGTCATTCCTCGACCCGTTCGGGCGGAATTGTATCCTGGGGCATCGGATCCATCAATCGCACACGTAGGCCCGTGACGTTGCAAGGGGGTCTGGCCACGCTGTTGAGTGCGATGCGGAAGCGCGTGGCCGGCTGCTCGAGGAACGTCCAGAGACAGCCGGTGGCCCCGCGGTGATCGACATACATCGCGCCAAGGTAGTAGGAGGTACACTTCTTGGCGTTTCCATGCCAAGCGTAGAGCCGAACGGCCACGCCGGTGAGGGCCTCCGAGGTCATGTCGAGTTCGACCTGCACGAAGCGTCCGCCTGGCAGTGCTCCCGAAGGGGGGCGCCGCCACGCCGGTCGGCTGCCGGTGAAGACGAGGTCCTTTCCTTCGACCACGATGGGTTCGTCGGGCTGCATGGTGAGCGTCTTCTTCTGCTTGCGGTCGTAACGGTTCCACCCCGGCGGGATCCGATCGCTCACGTCGACGATCTTCCGATGGATCGGGAGCTCGGGGACGATGTACACATCCACGACATACATCTGGTTTGCGCGGTGGCGCTCGAGAATGGGATACCGTTCGATTAGGTGTCCGTATTCCGCCAACTGCTTTGGCCAGAGGTAACCTCCAGCGGCGTTGCGCGACAATCGTTGCCAGTCTAGCGACAGGTATCCCGGCAGGAAGGACTCCTCGGTCAGGGTCAGCAGGTGCCATCCGTTTCCTGGTGACAGCAACAGGCCCATGACACGTCGGGTCCGCCAATCGAGGTAGAGCCGCTTGGGGCGGTCGGAACGCGCCTGGTCCCGGCGGATCGTTCCGGCGATTCGGAACAGGTTGTCATTCCCGTTGCGAACGGTATGTGGGCTGTCGATTGCCGCTTGCACGTTGGCGATCGGGATCGCCAGGAAGCCCATGACCATCGCGACGACTATCCCACGGGTCAGCACCGTCAGCGCCAAGCTTTGCCGGATGGGTGGGGCATCGGGGGTCGCTGCCGGCCGCGTCCGGTTGCCCAGGCGGAGGATTTGATCGGTGATCAGCAGGAAGAGGTCGGCGACCGCGAGATAGAAGAGCGGCGCGACACCGGCGTAGTAGCGTTCCTTGTCGCGCATGAACGGGACCGGCGGATCAAATTTAGTCAGAGCGAAGGCGATCAGGCCGTAGGCGAACACGAAAGTCAGCAGCTTCGCGGCGTTCGCCTTGCGCCGGCAGCGGACCAGCCAGACCAAGGCCCCGACATGTCCTCCCACGAAGAGGCCGAACTCGCCTATTCCCACGCGCCAGAGTCGGCGCGGGTAGCGCCAGAGGATGTCATTCCACGTGTAGCCTTGGAAGAAGTGGCTGGCGCTGATGTTGTCGCCGTAGCCGAGCAGGATCTTCCATCGCGCCAGCGGGTCGCCGTACGCCCACCACACGTAGAGGATCTCCGCGATGCCGGCCAGCGCAAGCCCGAGGATCAGAAACGCCCCGAGCCGGCGGCGCTGTGGACTGAGCAGGGCGAAGCCGAAGCCGGCCAGTCCGTAGGCGGCAAAGGTGGCCCGCATCGAAAACGCGGCGTATAGGAGGAGCCCTGCGACTACGGCGCAAACGGTCAGCCGTTTGGTCGACCGGTCGGGCTCGATGCGGTCGGAGGAGTCCGCGGGAGAGGATGGCTGCAGGGTGACCGGCTCGCGTCGGTGGAGGCGGCCGGCCCAGGCCAGCAGGGTCAGGGCGAACAGGGCGGCCATCGTCCCGACGTTGTCCGGAAGGAGTCGCGTATCGATCTCGATGCAGATGCTGCTCGTCGCCCAGAGCAGCAGCACGATCACCGCGGCGCGCATGTCGGACAGAACCACGCAGAACAGCAGGAGGCTGACGGCGAAGAGGGCGGTGTGCAGGTAGACCGATGTGTAGAACGCCGCGGCGGAGTATCCGAACAGAAGGATCGGCACGCGGATCATCGCCAGGAGGGCGATGCGGAGCTCCGTGTGATGGAGCTTGGGGCTGTCCTCGATGGCCGAGGCGGGCATGGCGTGGGCCGACGCGAAGTACTGAATATCGTCGGAATTAACCGGCTGGCGGTAGAGCCATGCCCGTAGCGTCATCGCCCCGGCACCCATCAGGATCGCGAGAATCAACCAATATCTGTGCCGCAAGGATATCACTCCCGTGTCGTGGTTCATTCGGAATCGGGGAATGGGCCCTTCCGAGCCACGCCTGGCGGGGAGACCGTCTCTGGCCTCGCGCGTTTTCCTTCCTCCCCCTTGGGAGCATCCTCACCGATGCGTTGCAGCATCGTACACGCCAAAGGGGCAATCGGCAAACGCCGTGCTCCTCTCGGTGCATGACGTTCTGGGCGGACAGGGCCGAAGGGCCTGACGAGTACAGCCACGGCTGGTTCACCCTGAGCCTGTTGAAGGGAGCACGCCGACGGCGTCACGTTCGTCTCTTGACAGCTCTCCGGCGGCGAACGTAGGATCCCGGTTGTTCGCGTCCTTTGCGCAGACAACAGGTGACCGACCCAATCTAGCCCGGTCCGATCCGCAGGAGCGGCCAACCTTGGCCATACCCGATCCTGACGACGACGTGACGATGGCTTCGGGCGGACCCACTCCCCTGGCCGGGCTGTCGCGGGGTACTCCCTCTTTCCGTTCGCGGCCTGGCGGCGTATCCTCCGGGGACCCAGCCGAGGTCTATCCAGAAGAGTGCGGTGAGCCCTCCCATGCCTCGACGGGCGATCTTGAGGTCCCGAGGGGCCTGGCCAGCGGCAGCCGAGAATGCCTTTCGACGCATGGGGCCTCCATCCGTGCATGCAACAAAGAAGCGGCTTTGTGTGCGCGCGTGTCGGGACAAGGGAATTCGGTGCTCCTTCTCATCCCTTGCTGCAAGGCCTCGGAGTCTATCCGGTCCATCCTGGATGCGATCCCGAACGACATCTGGCATGGGAGGGCCTATCGTGTTCAGGTCCTGGTCATCGACGACGGGTCACAGGACGAGACCTATCCCCTCGCGCGGGACTACATGCGCCGCCACCCGGAAAGGGATGTGGCGGTCCTGCATAACCCGAGGAGTCAAGGCCACGGAGGGAACCAGAAGATCGGCTTCTCCTATGCGATTCACAAGGGCTTCGATATTGTCGTGTTGCTGAGCGGCTGCGACCGCGGTCCGATCTGGAGCCTGGGGAGGCTCATCAAGCCGATTCTAGATGGCCAAGCGGACGCGGTCCTGGGATCGCGGCTGCTCCGGCGCCAGGGGACGGGCGAACGGAAGCTACCGCTGCCCAGGCGGCTTGCCAAACGACTCCTGGCATCGATTCAGAACCGGATCATCGGTTCCACCCTGTCGGACTTCTCCGCCGCGCATCGAGCGTATCGAGCAGCGGCGCTGGCCTCGATTCCATACGAGTACAACTCCAACGGGTACGACTTCGACACGGACATCATTCTCCAGCTGTTGGATACCGACCGACGCTTGGTCGAGATTCCCGTCGATGTCTTCGACGGCGATGGCCTCTCCGCTGTCGACGAAATGCGGCAGGCAATTCGCAGCGTTCGTTCCTGCTTGCGCTCGAAGGCAAACAAGCTGGGGGTTTACTATCACCCACGATTCGACTACGAGCCCACCTCGAATACACGTTATCAGGGCAAGTTCGGGTACCCGAGCTCGCATCAGTTCGCCCTGGATGCGGTACGCCCCGGATCGACCGTAGTAGACGTGGGTTGTGGCCCCGGCTTCATGGCGACTCATCTGGCTAAGAGCCAGTCAAAGACTGTTTCCATCGATTTGCAGGTCCAGCCTGAGACAAGAAGGAGTTCGTGGAAATGCATTGAGACAGACGTGGAGCAGTATGACTTCGGTGACGACTTCGGCCATGTGAACTACATCCTGCTGCTGGATATCTTGGAGCATCTGAAATCTCCCGAGCGGCTTCTGCAGAGACTCAGACATCGGTTTGGTCGCCGGCCGCCTGCTGTAATTATCACGACGGGCAATGTAGCCTTCCTCCCCTTGCGGCTCAGTCTGTTGTTCGCGAGCTTCAACTATGGTAGACGCGGCGTGCTGGATATGGATCACACGCGCTTGTTCACGTTCTCCTCGCTCCGGAAAACCCTGGAAATGAATGGATACGAGATCGTCCGGACGCACGGCGTTCCCGTTCCCTTTCCTCTGGCACTGGGGATTCGCCGCCTGGCTGAGGTCCTGCTCTGGGTCAACCAGGTCTTGATCACCTTCTGGAAGGGCCTATTCTCCTATCAAATTGCCGTGATAGCGAAGCCCTTGCCGACCGTGAAGCATCTCTTGGAGGACGCCTGTGGGGCTAAGGCGGGTTTCGTCCGCACCGTGGATCCCGCCGAATCCGTGAAGAGCGACTTGAGCATGTAGGGCCTCGGGCGTCCACGTGGGCTCCAGCCGACATTGGGACGTTGCATCGTGCCGAGGCTAGCGGCTGATGCCGAAATGCCTTTTGGAATTGCGGGAGTGCGTTGGATGCAGGGGAGCGATTCTCCGACCCATCGTTGCAGATTGGCATTGTATGTCGCGCTATTTTCGCTGGGACTGCGAGTACTCTGGGTCTTGTTCGCAGTTGTCACGCCGGTTAGCGATTTCGACGGCTATGACTTCCTTGCGTGGCGGTGGGTCACGGAGGGCGAATTCGGCTACCACATGGGTTTGGCGTATCGGACACCAGGTTATCCTGCGTTCTTGGCCGTGGTGTATACGTTGTTCGGGCACAGTTGGAAGGCGGCAGGCGTCGCCAATGCCGTGCTTGGCGGAGTGACATCGGGCCTTCTTGTCCTGCTCGCCGCCAAGCTGGTCTCTCGGCGTGCCGCTGTCGCAGCCGGCTTGCTGCATGCGGGCTCTCCCGTCGCAGTGGCGTATGTTCCTGTCATAGCCAGTGGGAACCTGGGCGTCCTTCTGATCGTGGCAAGCCTACTCCTCCTCCGGGAATCGCATGATCAGACGGGATGGAGAGAATGCCTGCTCACCGGCGCGTCTGGCTTTCTTCTCGCGCTGTTGGTGCTGACGCGCCCGGCGGCGCTCCTGATGGCTCCGGCCTTCGTAGTGCTTGCCCTCTACAGCCCGCCGCATCGCGCGTGGCGGCCTCGAGGGGCTGCCGTCTTCGTCCTCTTGGCCGTTCTCGGCTTCGCGCCATGGTCGATTCGGAACACACGGCTGGGGCTTTCGCCGCTGACGGTCTCCACCTCCGGCGGGGTCGCCGTGTTGTGGGACATTTCTCCCCATGCGTTTCCGGGGGAGGGGGGCAGGATCCCAAGACGCATGCGGCACCTGCCCGAAGACGAGCGGCATTGGGCCTGTCTCGACGCGGCGTTCGGCTGGATACGGCGGAATCCCTGTCAGTACCTTCGGATGTGTCGCGCCCGTGCGGTTCGTTTCTTGGGAACGCAACCGGATCACTGGGCTGCGTCGTACTTGTGGCCTTCTCGTGAGAACGATCGGGCGGTGCAAACGGCCCTGGAATCTGCGAGGCGGGGCGAATCCTTACCGTCTTCGGTTCGTCAGACATACCAAAGGAATCTGTCGCGTGCCAGACAGTGCCTTCGGCGATACCGAATCGTGGTGGTACCGGTGATGCTTACAGGGCTCTGTCTGGCGCTACTACGCTTGCGCTCGTTCGCGTACGTTGTTCTGCCAGTGCTCTGCTATACGGGTGGGCTGGTGCTCACGTGCGCGATAGGACGCTACCGCTTGTTGTCCGAGGTTCTGCTGTTCGTTCCGATGGCTGCCGTCCTGTCTGACGTGGGGTTCGGTACAAATGATCTCGGGACATCCCCGTCTCGCAGGGCCAAGACCGTCATAGTGATTGCCGTGCTTCTTCTCAGTGTGTTCATCCATGCGACCCATATCCTGGAACCCTTGCAGCGATTCCCCACGCCCTACGCTACCCGCAACAATGGTTGGCCACCCAGGTACAAGGTCTTTCTGATGCACTGTTCGGTCTTGCTTGAAAGCAGCGTAGCAGCCTGGCCCCAAAGACCTGAGGCTTCGATCGCTGCCCTCCAGTCGCCAGACGGAGGGATCCTTGGACCCGTCGAGGCCGGGCAGTCCGGAGAGACCCGCGACGTTTGATGCTGCGAGGAGGTAATCGGCGTGGCGCCGAGGACCCCGACGGTATCGTACGGCTGTCGCGGACGTCTCGAACAGACCGGCCACCGTTGCTCGTTGCCGGCGCTCGCGATACCATGGTTGCTTCCCATGGAGGTCGGCGTAGTGGCTTGGGATTCGGGGCGTCGCGATCGCACTGTTCGAACGGCCCGCAGGACGGAGGCTCTATGGAAGCGGATCTTCTCGCTGCGATCGAGGAGGAGTACGGCACCGATCTGAGCGGGCCGGTGAAGCACCACGTGCAGTACGCCAAGACCAACCGCTCGCGGGCCAAGCAGCTCTGCCACAAGATCAAGACGCATACGGATTTCACCTACCGCGGCTCGCGCATCCTGGACGTGGGCTGCGGGCATGGTGGGTTCGTCGCGCAGGTGGCCGAGCTGGGGGCGACCGCGTGGGGGGTTGAGATCGACGACAAGTTCTTCCGGTACGCCCAGCTGAATAACCAGGGCGAACCCGGCGATATCCATCTGGTACACGCCGATTTCACATCGCCCGCGGCTTTGGAGCAACTGCCGACGGGTTTTGACCTGGTCCTGGTGAACGACGTCTTCGAGCACATCTACGACACGAGCCGGCTGCTGCAGCACCTGAATCGCGTGCTCGCCGACGGAGGCCTGCTGGTCTTCGCGATCCCCAACGGGGAGGCGATCGAATCCATGCTGCGGGAGGGGCACTACCTCAAGCCCGGTATCACGCTGATTCCGCCGAATCTGTGGCATCATGCCGTCAAGTGGTTCTCGGCGTATTACCACCCATGGTCGTACTACGAAGGTCTGATGACGTCCCACGGTTTCGCGGCACCGACGCGGTGGAACGGTCGCGCCGAGAAACGTCACGGGTCCCTCGCGGCGGACTTGCGCGACGGTTTCCAGCAAGTGCGGGCCGCAATCGAAGCCGGGGGCTTCGGGCCCAACACGACCAAGGCCATGCTTCGCTCGCTGGACGATCTGACGATGCGGGCAGAGGCCGACATCGGCCGCGGCGACGGAGACCTGCTCCACTGGAAGTACGTCGTTACCTTCTGGGAGGGTTGCACGCGCAAGGTCGGGCCGGCGGTGCGGGATGGGTAAGGACGATTCGTCTTCGAGCGCCGGTGAAAGCCCAATGGGCTGCCGCAGGGCCGTGCTCGATACCGCGAGGAGCGGCCGTCGATGATCTATGAGCTGGACCTGTGCCTTCCGACAGGCAAGCGGGCATCGCTGGTCCTACAGGCGGCGGGACGGGGGACAGGCCTGGCGCGCACGGACGACGGCATTCGATTTGATCTTCCTGACGACAGCCACGTCTATCTGAGCACCACGGGGGATACGGCCTTCGCCCGGCCTCCCGAGCGCTCCGCGCTGGAGCTCGAGCCTGAGCGGGCCTACGCGCTGCGAGGGCACTGCCGGCTGGACGGCGGGAAGGCCAGGTTGTGGGTGATCGAATACGACGACGCGTCGCGGCTGGGGCATCAGTCGCTCGACCTGGCGGACGGGGCCTTCGCGCTGCGCTGGACGACGCAGGCCCGTTACGATCGCTGCCGCGTGGCGGTTCGGCTTTCCGGTCGAGGATCCTTGTCGCTTGGTGATCTCCGCCTGGAGGAAGCGGAGGACGCCGAGGCCTCCGAGACCGCGTGTCCGGTCAGCGATCTCGTCACCACCGGGCCGGCCGGGCATTTTCGGCGATGCTCGATCTTCGAGGATCCCTGCGACGACCGGCCGTATACCGCGGTGCATCATGCCTTCTACGACCAGCGTGACCCCCGTTGGTATGCCGAGGTGATCAAGCCGTTGGCGGAGTGTCAACGCGTGCTGGATGTGGGTTGCGGTCCGGGCCTGCTGTTGGAGGCGCTGCGGCAGGCGGGCGTACCGAACGTTTTCGGGCTTGAACGTGATCCGCATTACCTCCAGCGTTGTGCGGAGCGTTCGCTGCCGGTGGTCGCGCACGATCTTCGCAAGCCGTTTCCCTTCCTGGCCACGTCCAGCTTTGACGGTGTCATGGCGCACCAGGTGCTCGACTACCTCTCGCCGATCAGCATTCGTACGCTTCTGCGCGAGGTGCATCGTGTGCTGCGCCCCGGGGGGCTGTTTCGCGTTCATGCCCGCACCGACGGGCGAGCTTCCGGGGACGCTACCCGCACCGTGCCGTTGCGTCCGGCGTTGCTGCGACGTTGGCTGGACGCGGCGGGGTTTGACGTCGAGGACGTCGACGAGCGCAAGCAAGGCGTGCAGTTGAGCGCCCGTCGTGACGACGCCGTACGCCGATTCGAGGGGCGGACGCTGGAGCTGACGACGGGCCAAACGATTCGGCCGTGGCAGCGAGGTCGAGCAATCCTCCCGCCGGGCGGCGACGCGTGGGACAATCTGAGCAACCGCGATTTCACGTTGCTGTGCACGAGCACGAAGGACGAGGTGCGAGTGGCCGGCAAGCTCGTCGGCTACTACACCGGCTATCGGGAGCAGGACGGGCAGGTCCGTCGCGCCATAGGTCGGGCGATCAGCGAAGACGGCGTCGCGTGGGAGCGGGAGCCGGGAGTTCCCGTGCTCGAAGCCGGGCCCTCGAACGCTTGGGACGACGGCGGTGTCGCGGCCGGCTCGGTGATCGACTTCGGCGACGAGTGGGAGCGGGAGGGCGCGCCGGCCCGTTACCTGATGTACTACAGCGGCCTGGATGGTGACGGCGTTTGGGGCGGCATCGGTTTGGCCGTATCGTTGGACGGGATCACCTGGCAGCGCATGCCGGAACGGGTACTGCCCGTAGAGGCCTATCCCGGCCTCAAGCACCTCGCCCTTGCGGACGTGATTCGCACGACGGCGGGGCGTTGGCTGATGCACTGCGAGGGATGGGTCGAGGGACGCGGATGGGCGGTCTATCAGGCGGAAGCTGAAGACGGGATCGATTGGCAACCGACACAGCTGGCTGCGGTCCTTGCCGCAGGGCAGGTCCCCTGGGGGGGCACGCACGTTGCGAACCCCAAGTGTTTGGAGCTCGAGCCGGGACATTTCGTGCTCGGGATCAACGCGGCGGATGATTCCCTGCGATTCCAATTAGGCCTCGCCGAGAGCCGGGACGCCCGGGATTGGAACCTCTTACCCGCGAACCCCGTGCTCTGCAGCACGGACGACCAGTACCGCATCGAATCGTTCTTCCTGTCGCGACAGGCGTGGGCGTCGGGGAAGGCCCGTGTCTACTATTTCCGCAGCCAGACGCGGCAGACACAGCACGGCAGCGCCATCCTTGCCGCCGAGGCCGACACGCGGAGCGCTTGGCTCGCCGACGAGCGATGGCATACGGAACGAACGGGGCTCTATCGGGTGGTCGACGGGCGGCTCTGCGCATGGGGCGGGGCGGGCTCCAGGCGAGAAGCCCTAACCCGATCCGTCGACCTCGATCGGGAGGTCCAATGCAGCTTTCGGCTTGGCGCCTGCGGCGGTCGGGGAGCGGTAGCGATCGAGTTTGTCGGCGACGGGGTTGTGTGTGCCTTGACCGTGCAAGCCGACGGCGGCGTCTCTCTCGGTGGCCGTCGGATTGTGGATGCGGCCTCGGAAACTGCCCGCGTCGCGGCGATGCTGCGGGCGTCCTGCTGTGGGAGCTCGCAGCCGGAAGTCGAGACGTGCATCTGGCACGAGGATCGAAGGGTGTACGAGGGGCGCTTCGCCCTCACCGGGGCTGCGGAGCGCGTGGATATCCGAGTGGGCGTTCCGCCCGGCGAGCCCGATCTGGTCGTCGAGCACCTCGACGTGTGGCAGCCGGCACCGGAGCCGGTCACGAAGGCCGCCCTCCTGCTGCGTCCGCGGACGAGTGCGGGGGGTGGCGTGCTGCCTGAGCCGGAGAC
>CAZKCX010000144.1:0-331 GCA_964550865.1 uncultured Planctomycetales bacterium | reverse complement strand
AGCATGTCCGCGGTCTCGCCGATGCGGCAGCTCCGGTGATCGACCGCGGCCTCGGCCACCCCCTGCGCCGCGCAGAGCGGCAGCGCGCCGATGCCGGCCGCGTCCAGCCCCACCCCGGCATCGTTCAGGATCACCGCGCGCACCCGGGCCATCAGCGCCAGGCTGCCCGGATAGAGGCCGCCATGCGAGCCGGAGACGACGACCGCGCTTTCCGGGTTGCTTGACCGCGCGGATATCGGACCGGTGCTGGCGCGCGCCGCTTCGCCGGCGCGGCCGGTAGACGATTACGATGCAATGTGCGAATTGCGGGACGCCCATCCCGACCGGTTGT
>CAZKCX010000143.1:0-12035 GCA_964550865.1 uncultured Planctomycetales bacterium | reverse complement strand
GTTGCGCCGGATCACTGGAGAGGTCCCGCGTCGCTGAGTTCTGAGGGAGGCGTCAGGATAGGTAAATTCAGTCTCAGTTTGCGCAGAGCCCGCTAGGCGTGCGGGAGTGGTTCCGGGTGTAAGTTAGTATTTGCCAGCACCGATAAGGACTTCGTAGTTCATAGGCGAGCTTCTGCGGGTACAGGCATGCCGATCGCGATTCAGTGCAAAGAGTTGGAACCGGGAATGCGCCTCTTCGAGCCGGTCGTCTACAACGACCGGGTCATGCTTCCCGGCGGCAAGGCCCTGACGCGGGAGGACGTGGACGTCCTTCGGCGCCGGTTCCCGGACCTGCACGTTCGCATCGGCGACCCCATCCTCGATGAGCGGTTGGACTTCGACGACGACAAGCACGATCGCGAGGTCGCCGAAACCGTTCGGGAACGCATCTCCCAGACAATGGCCGAGGTGGACAGCCGCTATGCCGAACAGGCTTCCTTGAAGGGCGTGGACTTCCAATCGATCAAGGCGGCCGTCAGCGAGATCATGAAGTACATCGAATCGAACCCCGTCTCGGCCGCCCTGGTCTCCAAGACGTTTGCCGGGGAGAGCTTCCTGGCCGACCATACGGGGAACGTGTTCTACCTGAGCATGCTGTTGGGGTGCGCGGCCCGGACGTACATCTCCCAGGAGCGGCAGAAGCACAGCAAGGCGCGCGATCTGCGATCCAGCCTGACCATGGACCTGACGCCCCTCGGGTTGGGTGCGATGTTCATGGATCTGGGTCTGGTTCCCTTCCGTCACCTGTATCAGAGCGACGGCGAGCTCTCCCACGAGGACTGGCGCGGGATCCGTCAGCATCCGTTGACCGGGGCCGAGCCATTGCCGGAGAACTTCTCGGCGGCCGCACGCATGATCATTCGAAGTCATCACGAGCGTTTCGACGGTTCGGGGTATCCCCAGGGCCTCTCCGGCGACAAGATTCACGTCCTTGCGCGGGTCATTCGCATTGCCGATGCCTACGTGACGGCAACCGAGAAGGACGTCCACGGTCAGGCGATGTCCGAGGTCCGGGCCTTGTGGGAGATGTCGCTGGGTCCGAATCGGCGATTCTACGATCGGGAGCTGATCGGGATCTTCGCCGGACTGATCCAGCCGTTTCCGATCGGTGCGAAGCTGCGGCTCAAGGACGGGCGACGAGCCGTCGTCGTCAAGTACAACAAGACGAATCCGTTTCGGCCCATTGTGGTCATTGCCTACGACAAGGACGGCAACAAGCTCTCGCCGGAGAAGCTGCGCGAGCCCGAGCCGCTCGACCCGCGCTACGGATTGGAGATCAACAGCTACGCAGGCGAGGACCTGTCGTATCTGCACAACGGCGCGGCGGAGTACGCGCCGCTCCGCGTTCCGCCCCAGCCTCAGACGCTGTTCGACACCAGCTACCCGTAACGGATCGGTTCGACGCGTCCCGCCCGTGACCGACGAGGTTCAGCGGGCCGTGGCATGCTTGTGCAAAAGGCTGAGCAGTTCCCGGCGGACCTTTTCCAGGATCGGGTTCGGCACGGGATGTCTCCGCGCGACGCGGCTCCGCAAGACGGTGAAGTCCAGGACCTCGTCCTCGTCGCCGGCTTCGGCGCCTGCGGCGTGTGTCTCCTGGAGCGCGCGGCGGAAATCGGCCAGGGCACGTTGGAGGTCGTCCGCGGGGTCGCGGCTGTCTTTGCGCCTCTTCACGAGCCGCTCGGCCGCATAGGCGATCATCAGGTCATGGATTCCCTCGCGGACGGCCACCAGGCGGAGTGTCGGGGCGGGGGTCTCCGGATAGGGGATGAGCAGGGGCTGCTCATCCGGATGGGCCGATTCGAGCGGCAGGTAGGGGACCGTGCGGCGGTGGACCTTGCCGATCCACACGCCGTCGAACCCGTACGCCCACGGCCCGAAGCCCGTATCGAATCGACCGCCGTCGGGGCAGAGCAGCTCCAACCGCGTGCGTTTGATGCGTCCTTGCAGGGCCCTCGCGGAGTCGTACGGCGCAATGACGCGGTCGAACTGCTCGGCCATCTTCTGGATGGAACCGGGGCCCGCGTCGTTGGGGTTGATCTGGAGCGTCATCTCCGGCAGGTCGAACACCAGGCCCACCTCGGGCCATCCGCTCCGGCGGAGGACCTCGGCCAAGAGCAGGATTCGCTCTGCCAGGAGCCGGGGATCGCCCCCCATCCGCAGTGTGCTCGCCACGAGGGCGGACGTCCGCAGGTCCATCCGCTCAAACTCGATTCGCAGCCGACGAAAGCCGTCGGCCGCGGCGGCCACAATGCCTTCGTGCAGGTCTTCCCTCCATTGGCGGCTGATCAGGACACTGCTGAAGTCGACCCAACCGGGCGCGCGGCGGCACATATCCGCCCGGGCGGCGATCTTGCCGCGCATCGACGCGCGGCGACTGTGGATGCGAGGACGGGTCGCGTCGCCGCTAAGGTAGACGCCCTGAAGGACCGTCGCCTCCAGGCCGAAGCTCCGCAGCATGCTGTAGTCGTCGAGCACGATGCGTCCGACGTCCGCGTCTCGCGCGGGTCCGGCCAGCCCGAGGAGATAGCCGCTCTGGGACTCGGTGGGGTAGAGGACGCCGCAGCAAGGTACCGGCAGCTTGCCGCGAACGGGCGCCGAGACGACGTGGACGGTGAGCCTGGCGGCGTCCTTCTTCCGTGCCGAGGCGCGAAGACGGACGGTGTGTTCCTTGCCCCGGTTCGAGGGGGCGAGCCCGACCTCCACCAGATACCAGACCGTCTGCCCCTTTCTCAGCGGACGCGTTCCCGGCGGTGCGAGCCAGTAGGGGACGGCGCGTCGTACCGGCGCGCGCCACAGCACGGGGAACTCGCGGATCTCGTGCAGTCTCGTCCCGCCGCGGACGCGCTCGAACCGGAGCGCGATCTCGCGGAGATCCTCCAAGGCCAACAGCCCCACGGCCATTGTTACGGTCTGCCCCGCCAATCCGTGCACACGGGCCTCGTTTCGGATCAACTGATCCTGCGCGGGCACGAAATCCAGGTCGCTCAACCGCCCCACGTCCGCGAGCAAGAGCTGCACACCTGCCTTCGTTTCCTCGGGGGTCGGTTGGCCGATGGGGTCCGATCGGCGCGGGTGCACGCAGCCGTAGACCTGTTGTGCGAAGTAGGCGGCGCGACGCGCTTCCAGCCGCTTGCGAAACGCCTGAAACGTCTTGCGTTGATTCCACGGGTAGACGAGCAGGCCCGAGAGGAAGACGCCGTCGGATTCGACGATCAGCCCCTGATTGCCGACATCCGCGGAGAACGGCAGTGTGAGAAACGTCGGGGCAACCCATCGCTTGTAGACGGTGGAAGCGCGGAAGTCGCGATCGTTACGTCCGGCGAACACGCCGTCGTCGCTGAACATCCTTGCCTGGGGCCAGTTCTGCGAAGCAACCCGCATGCCGTTGACCCGCAGGGCGAACCTCGGTCGTTTCAGGCCGTGCTCGAGAATCGGCGCCGCAAGGATCACGCCCTCGTACCTGCCGGGTTCGAGCCGCCGGGCGAGCGTGAACCGCATTTCGGGGCGGTGCAGCGCGTTCGTTCCGAGGAACTCGCGTGCCAACGGATCGGGCCAGCTCAGCTGGCCGATCCGGGGTATCTCGTTCGCGTTCCAGAGCCAGGTCTCGGGGGTCGAGCCCACGTCCGTCTCGGTCAGGCGAGCGAACCCCGGCCAGCCGAGCGAGCGGGTCGTGACGAACTGCATCGCCCCGCCCAGGTGCTCCGGCAGCGGCGGCGGTCGGTCGCGGACCAGCCGGACCGCATCCAGCCGCAAGGTGGACTTCGCGCGGAGCGCATGGAGACGCACCTCGACGATCGCCTCCTCGCGAGGCCGCTCCCCGAGGAGCTCGGGTAAGAGGACCTGGCCCCGCCAGGGGTCGGCGTCGACGACGGTGGCCAACTGGGCGATGTCCTGGTTGCCGGCCACGTGCCGAAACGTGGTCTCCAGGTAGACGCTTTGTGCGGGGGCGCCGATCAGGTCGTATTCCAGCCAGTCGTGATCGGCCAGGGCATCGACCGGCAGGCGAAACGTCAGCGAGACGGGGGCCTCAGTCGTCAGCTCGATCTTGAGGCACGCGCGGCCGCGCGTGGCCTGCTTGGCATCTCCCTCGATGCTCACCCGATTGTCGCGCGCGTACCGTTGCTCGGCGGGCGGCTCGAAGTCGGCGACAAGCTCCTCGTGATAGTCGGCCTGGGGGGCGTTCCTTCTTGCGGCCGCGTAGCCGTAGGGACCGGCGATCACGAGCCAGACGGCAGCGGCGGCCGGCAGCAGGACCTGCCGCGGGCTTCGACGTCGGAGAACGAACGATCGCATTCCTCGTCCCATTCCGTCTCCCGCCGGACGACGCACGTCCGCACTAAGCTGCCTCCAAGCAAGACTGAACAGTGCGTCAGAAGAGCCCTGTATCCGGGTGGCCCAATTCTCGCTGACTGTCCGAAGAATCTTGCAGGCAGCTTAGGACTACAGCGCAAGGTCGACGAAACTGCCGAGCTGATCCTCGTTTTCAAAAGCGCCCGAGAGGCTGCCCATGCCGCAAAGCCACTACCTTGCGCTGTAGTGTTAGAAGTACACCTGTCACGGTGCCACGGACTTCAGACCGAGCACCGAGCGGAAATCTTCGACGGTCTGCCGAAGGCCGGTTCGGCGGTCCACCCTCGGCTCCCATTCGAGGAGGTCTCGGGCCCGTCGGATGTCGGGGCGACGCATCTTCGGGTCGTCCTGCGGCAGGGGGCGGTACTCGATCTCCGCGTTCGTGCCGGTCAGCTCGATGACCTCTTGGGCCAACCGATCGATCCGCACTTCGTCGGGGTTCCCGAGGTTGACGGGTTCGACGCAGTCGTCGCAGGCGCTCAGCCGGACGAGCCCCTCGACGAGGTCGTCGACATAGCAGAAGCTCCGCGTCTGGTCGCCCTGGCCGTAGATCGTCAAGGGCTCTCCGCGGAACGCCTGGGTGATGAAGTTCGGGAGAACGCGTCCGTCGTCGGCGCGCATCCGCGGTCCATACGTATTAAAGATCCGGGCGATGCGCGTTCGCGCACCGTGCTCGCGGTGGTAGGCCATGGTCATCGCCTCCGCGAAGCGTTTGCCCTCGTCGTAAACGCTGCGTATGCCCGTCGTGCTGACGTTGCCTCGGTAGGTCTCGGGCTGTGGATTGACCTCCGGATCGCCATAGCACTCGCTCGTGCTGGCTTGGAGGAAGACCGCCTCGCATCGAACGGCCAGCTCCAGCAGGCGGCGGACGCCCTCGCTGCACGTCCGCATGATCTCGATCGCCTTGGCCCGGAAGTCGACGGGGCTCGCCGGGCACGCCAGGTTGAAGAGCACGTCGATGGGCCCGGCCAGGTCCAGCGGCTCGACGATGTCCTGCTCGATCCAGGTGAGGCCCGAGCGCCGGCGGAGGTCGTCCGCGTTTCGCGGCTGGCCCGTCGTCATGCTGTCGACGGCGACGACCTCGTGGCCGTCCGAAAGCAGGCGATCGGTCAGGTGATAGCCGATCAGGCCCCCGGCGCCCGTGACGACGATTCGCATGCCGACCTCCGAAAGATCCCTTGATTGTATCGCCTGGCCTTTCCGGGAAAGCGCGATAAAGGACCCGTCGAGGCTGGCGCGGCGGCGATCAGTTGAAGAACCGATACCGGAAGATCGTCCAGACGGCCTGGACCGCGTCCTTGAAGCCGATCTTCTTGCCTTCTTCGTAGTCGCGGCCGGAGTAGCTGATGCCGACCTCGTAGATGCGGCAGCGGGACTTCGCGACCTTCGCCGTGATCTCCGGCTCGAAGTCGAAGCGGTTGCTGCGGATCGTGATCTTCTTGAGCACCTCGGCGCGGAAGACCTTGTAGCACGTCTCCATGTCGGTCAGGTTGAGGTTGGTCAGGGCGTTGCTGATCAGTGTGAGCAGCTTGTTGCCGACCATGTGCCAGAAGAAGAGTACGCGATGCTCCTCGCTGCCGACGAACCGCGAGCCGTAGACGACGTCGGCCCGCCCGTCGAGGATCGGCTTGAGCAGGCGGTGGTAGTCGTTCGGGTCATACTCCAGGTCGGCGTCCTGGACGAGGACGATGTCGCCGGTGGTGTTGGCGAACCCCGTACGGAGCGCCGCGCCCTTCCCCTGGTTCTTGTCATGTAGGAAGAGCTTCACCGCCCCCTCCGGATACTGCGAGATGATCCCCTCATAGAGATCGCGCGTCCCGTCGGTCGACCCGTCGTCGACCATGACGAGCTCCTTCTCCATTCCCATGTCGACGGCCATCACGCGTCGGACGATTTCCTCCAGTGTGGCCTTCTCATCGTAAACCGGCATGACGACCGATAGCTTCATCGTTGGGTCCTTGATGCGGGGATCACGGGGGCGCCAAGCTACCTCCTACGTATCGGCAGAATCGGGGTACCGGTCCAGCGCTGCCACACGCCGTGCCCGCAGGATCGTACCCCCGAAGGCCGCACCAGCACAAGCCGTTCGGCCACGTCGAAACGGTGGAGTGTCGCTCTTCGACGGGTTGAGGACGGCGTGTCTCGCCGGCGCCTTGGATCATGGGCCTATCGGACTCATCCGCCGGCTCCACGTGAAACCGTACCGTATCGCGGGTAGCATTCCGTTCGTGATCCGCCCGAGCGAGCGGCGGAATGGGGAGCCAACCATGCATACGATACGCATCACGCTGGCCCTATTCGCCATGACGAGCGCCTCCGCCCTCGGCGCCGAGACGGAGGGCCCCGTCGCGCGCTGGGAGTTCTCGGAAGGGCGCGACAGCCACATCCACGACACGAGCGGCCACGACCATCACGGCATGGCGTCCGGCATCAAGTGGGTCGAGGTCGAGGACGGCTACGCCATCGAGTTCGACGGCGCCAAGGCCCACGTCAACTGCGGCCGCAGGCCCGGGCTCGACCTCCGGCAGGCCGTCAGCCTCGAGGCGTGGGTCTTCCCGACCGCGCCGGCCACCTCGGAGACGGGCATCGCCGGCAAGTCGATCGGCAGCTACGGCCTGACCTACTACACGGATCGAAACGTCTACTGGTACATCAGTTCGGGTGGGAACAAGGCCTCCGCAGGCGTGCCGCCGAAGCGATGGACCCACGTGGTGGGCACATTCGACGGCGCGAAGCTGCGGCTCTACCTCAACGGGCGCCTCGCCGACGAAACCGAGACCCAACTCAAGACGATCAAACAGGGCGGCGAGTTCCTGATCGGCACGATCGGTCACGAGTCCGGCGGAAGACTGCGGAGCTTCCGCGGCGTGATCGACGACGTCCGCGTCTATGATCACTCGCTTCCAGGCAAGGAGATCCTCGCCCACTACGAGGCCGAGGCCAAGCGCTATCCGCGTCCTCCCGCCAAGTACGACGAGATGATCGTCCGAGTGTACCCGTATCTGGAGCGGGGTGAGATCTACCTCGACCTCGACGTCAGCTACCTTCAGCTCCGACCCGGCGAGGGGAAGCTCTTCGCCGAACTGCGTCGCAAGGGCCAGACCGAGTCGTTGAAGCGCCAACCGCTGCCGGGCCTCTCGCCGTCGAACGAGCTTCGTGACGCCCGTGTCGACGTGGGGGAGCTTCCTCCCGGGCAGTATGAGCTCGCCGTCCTCGTCGAGACGAAGGACGGCGTCCGCGGCAGACATACACTCGAGCTCGATCACCCCCGAAGGATCCGTGTGCCCATGCCGGAGGAACGCGCCGCGCCGAAGACGCCGTCCGTCCCGGCCAAGGTGAGCCCGCCCACGGTCCACCCGAACGGCGGGCTCGTCTGGACGATCGCCGGCAAACCCTGCCGGATCGAGTCGACGTACTCCTATCCCGACGGGGGCCACAATGCGCTGACCGCCTCCGACACGAAACCGACCGGCGCCGAGCCCGGCTGGCGGGTTCGGATCGATCAGAAGCGGCAGGACCCGTTCCATCACATCCGCGCCGAGGGCAAGCACTACCGCATCCACCGCGAGATCCGGATTCGCAGCGGCGCCGCCATCGTCCGCGACACGATCAGCAACAAGGGCGACAAACCCATTGGGATCCTGATCGACAACCATATTCGGCTCGACGGCGTCGAAGGCCTGGTTGTCACCCGGTATCCCAACCCCTCCGTCTTCGCCGGCAAGGCGGACGGCGGGATCGGCCTGCTCGCTTGGGACGACGTCTACCTCGAGCAGTACGCCACGTACGAGGACAAGGACCGCATCGGCATCCGCACCGATCGCTTCGCCCTCGACGCCAAGGCGACCTACACGCTCGAGTGGCGCGTCTATGCCAACGCGACCGGGGACTACTTCGACTTCGTCAACCAGGCACGGAAGGACCTGAACTACCAACGGACGATCGAGGGCGGCTTCGCCTTCGTCGACCGACGCGAGCCGCCCGGCGCCGACTACGTCCGCAACCGAAAGCTCCGCTACGCCAGCATCGGCTGCCTGGGCCACCCGCCCGACGACCCGACGCTGTCGCTCGAGGGCATCGAGTTCGTGAACTACCCGAAGGAGTGCGCGCTCCTCCACGAGACCTTCGCCGAGACCAAGCGCCGTTTCCCGTATATGAGGACCATGTTCCACATCGCCCACAGCCTCTACACCACCAACAAGCCGAAGGAGCTGTTCCCCGAGTCGCGCGTCCTCAACGCCGCCGGGGTGCAGACCGACTACGGCGGGCAGAACGAGGCGTACTACCGCAAGTACTTCGGCGAGCAGCGCGTCAAAGAGGGGTATCGCTGGTACATCTTCTACCCGAGCAACGACAACCGCTTCGGACAGGCCATGATCGAGGCGATCCGCTTCATGCTCGACCGGATCGGCGTCGACAGCATGTTCGCCGACGGCTTCTCGCACGGCTACGGCGGGCGCTTCACCTACGACCGCTGGGACGGGCACACCGCCGAGATCGACCCCAAGTCCAAGCGGATCCGACGGAAGTACGCGTCCGTCAACCTGCTCGCGCAGGACGTGCTCGTGAAGGTCTGTCGCATGATCGCCGAGCGCGGCGGCGTGGTGATCGCCAACAGCTATCCCGGCACGCGGACGATCCACAAGGAGCCGAACCTGATGTACTGCCTCGAGACCGCCGCCGGCGGGCGCGTCTGCACGCGGCTCTACTTTGTGCCCACGGTCATCGCCCTCGGCAATCCGGCCGACTGTAAGACCGCACGCGACGTCTACGACGACATCCGCGACAAGCTCGAATGGGGCGGGCTGTACTTCTACTACGGTGAGAAGGAGGTCCCGCCGGACACGATCGTCACGCGGATGTACCCCATCACGCCCGTCGAGATCCGCCGCGGCCTCATCCAGGGCGAAGAGCGGATCGTCACGACCAAGCCGGGCGTCTACGGCTGGGACGACGATCGGCTGCACCTCGTCCATCGCTACGACGGCCGCGGCCGACCCGTGTCGCACGGCTTCTTCGCGACAGTCACCCCAGGTGCGGGTGGGAGCGCCAAGACGAGCACAGACGTGAAGCTGCTGCCGGACGAGGCCGCCGTCGTCGAGCGGCTGCCGATCCGGTTTCGTTGCCCGAAGCCCGCGAATGTCCTCGTTCGCCGCTACGATGAGGATCGGATCGAGTTGGTCGTTTCGGCTTCGGCGCCGTCGACGCTCGTGTTGCTGGACGGCGTCGAATTGGTAACCAAGGACAAGAAGATCCTCGCAGCGTCCGTCCGAGGGGAGAAGACGAAGGGGGAGTTCAAGGCGGGTGGATGGCAGTTGGCCATTCCCGCCGGGCAGGGGGTCCCCGTCGTCATCCGCACGCCGGGAGATTGAAGACAGGAGAAAGGCTGCGGAGAAGCATCTATCGGCCCGCAGGGGCCTGTCGGCGGATGTGGCACGGTTCGACGCACCTTCACCCCTTCGGGGTGATGCCACCCGGCGCTGAACAGGCATTTCGCGATGGGGACGCGAATTACCGGGCGGATTCGAGTCCTCCACCTCTGCCTCGACAGGACTCAGCGCAAGTGAAGAGGCGGGCCACCCAGCCGGCGCGGCGGCGTTGCCGGCATCGTCCCGGGCCCTGTCGAGGGGCCGCACGCCACTCTGGCGGCAAAGCCAGCTTCGCCCCTTGCCTCGTGGCATCCGCACCGCATCCTGCATGCTTCCGAAAACAAGCGAGCGGGAAGCGCTGCGATGCCGCTTGACACTCAGCTCGAGACTTCCATGATTCAAGTCGAAAGAGAGGCGTAACCATGAACCGAATCGGCAGACGGCATTTCCTGGCGGGCCTTGGCGCGGGGACCTCGGGGCTGTTCGCGTCGCGCGGCGTCAAGGCCGCCTCGGCCGGCGCGAAGAAGAGCAAGAATCCCAAGCCCGCGGCGAAGAGGAAGCGCGTCGTCTACACCAGCGGGCGCGACGACGGCCGCTTCATCAGCAGCACCGCCTTCATCCACGCGTACCTCAAGCACCTCGAGCCAAAGCTGGCGTTCGATCCCACGATGCCGCGCGACAAGGTCGACGCCTGGCGCGACGCGGTTCGCGACAAGCTCCGCGAGCTGATGCGATTCCCCGACATCCCCCCGCAGCCCCAGCCGAAACGCATCTGGACCAAACAGCGCAAGGGCTACCGGCTCGAACGGTGGGAGGCCTACCCCGAGCCGTTCAGCGTCGTGCCGTTCCTCGTGCTCATCCCCGACGGCGTCAGCAAGACCTCACCCGCCCCGGCGGCCCTGTGCTGCCCCGGCTCGTCCTCAAGCAAGGAGAACCTCGCGGGCGAGCTCGAGCTGAACGGCAAGCCCTCGCCCAAGCGCCACGGACCCCGGAACATGATGGCGATGGAGTACACGCAGAAGGGCATCGTTACGGTGGCCGTCGATAATCCCGGCACCTGCGAGACCGCCGACAAGATCCGCCCCGGCCGCTATGAGCTGTCGATGCACGGGATCTGGGCGGGCAGGCCGTATGAGGCCCTCTCCGTCTTCCAGAAGCACCACATTCTCGAGTGGCTCAAGCGGCAGCCCTACGTGGACACCGCGCGGATCGCCACGAGCGGGCATTCGCTGGGCGCTAAGCCGGCGCTGATCCTGGGCGTCCTCGATCCGACGATCAAGGCGATCGTCTGGAACGACTTCCTGTCGGACTGGCGCCGCCGCGCGATCGTGACGAACCTCCGGCGGATCTCGATCTGGCAATACGTGCCGGACTTCCTGGCGTGGTTCGACTACGTCGACCTCCACGCCTCGCTTGCGCCCCGGCCTCTGCTGGTGAGTGAGGGCGGGCGGACGCGGGACATCGAACGCGTTCGTGAGGCCTATCGGCTGCTCGGCGCCGAGGACCAATTCAAGGTCGTCTACTATCCCAAGTACGCCACGCCCGACCGCCGGCCGTACGACGACGTCGACATGCCCGAGGGCCTGACCCTGGAGGAGTTCTTCCCTTACGCCAACGTCGACGTGCCGATGCACCACTTCAAGGGCACGGTGGCCGTGCCGTGGCTTGCCAAGACGCTCGGCGTGTGACGCGTCTCACTCCACCTCTTGCGCCATCTTCGCGAGCCACGCGTCTACGTTCTTCTCGGGGACGTCGAGCTTGCGGCGGGTCATGGCGTGTTTGGGGTAGCCGCCGACGTCGTCCTGGCTGTCGATGATCCGTCCTTTCCGCTCGCGCAACTGCCGGATGATCCGTCGGTCGATCACATCCCGGTCCTTGGGCCGGGCGCCGACGTGCTTGCACACGTAGGCGACGACCTCACGAGCGGGCACGGGCTCGAGCCCCTTCGGCCAGACCGGCGGCTTATCGAGCCGCTTCACGCGGCCGGCCCGCAGCGGCGCGGGCTCGCCGTCGCGATGGAAGCACAGACTGTCCTTCAGATAGACGTCGCCACGTCCTTGCACCAGGGCGATCTTGGGGCGCGTATCGACGCCGTGGAACATCACGTTGCCGACGACGCTGATGCGGCAAGGCTCGGGGCGGATATTGCTTCGCCGCCACTCGCCCTCCACGTAGTCCACCTGCACGCCGACCCGGCCCGGGTTGTAGATCACGTTGTTGACCACGACGCCGGTGGTGAAGGCCTTGAAGTAGGGGTTCCGCGCGACGTTATGGGCG